>JBDTUV010000207.1:0-5256 GCA_040007575.1 Gemmatimonadales bacterium | reverse complement strand
GTACGCGTCCATCCGGTTCGGCGGCCACCTTTCGCGCCAACTCAGCCGTCCGATCGAGGAGCTCATCGGATGGACCGGCAACATTCGCCAGATGCAGCCGCTTCCCCCCGACCGTCCCCGCCGGGGAGCGCCGGAGTTTGCCGCGCTTCGAACGGCTTTGCGCGACATGGCATTGTCCCTGGAGCGGGCCCGGGCGCAGGAAATCGAGGCCGAACGGCTCCGGGCTTTTCGAGAGACCGCCCGGCGGGTGGCGCACGAAATGCGAAATCCGCTCACCCCTATCCGCCTGGCGGTGGCTGACCTGGTCCGCACCGGCGGGGCCGATCACCGGGAAACCATCGACGTCCTGGTGACCGAGTCGGGCCGGCTGGAACAGCTCGCTCGTGAGTTCACCGAGTTCGGGCGTCTCCCAGAGGGACCGGCAGCCCCGGTCGACTTCACCGAGCTGCTGGCCGAGCTGGCCCGGACCTCCTTGCCGGCGACCATGACCGCCCATCTCCGCCTCGATCCGGGAACTCCCGTTCTCATGGGGCACTACGACCCGCTTCGTCGTGCCTTCAGCAATATCCTGCGCAATGCGGTGGAGGCGTCCGAGGAGCGGGGAACGCTGGACATCATCGCCGCGCCCGACATGGAGGGAGGAGTGCGTATCGAGATCTCGGACCGGGGTCCCGGAATCCCAGCGGAGTCGGCGGGTCGGATCTTTGACCCCTATTTCACAGGAAAACCAGGCGGCACGGGGCTCGGCCTGGCGTTGGTCAAGCAGACCATCGAGATGCACGGCGGCACCATCAGTCTCAAGGAGACCCCCGGCGGGGGCGCCACCTTCGTGGTACGGATCAGCCCACGGTGAGCGGAAGCGAGCAGGTCCTGCTGGTAGACGACGAAGCCAACATCCGGCGGATGCTTGGAGCCTTGCTGCGGAATGAGGGCTTCACGGTGACCGAGGCAGCCAACGGCAACGCGGCGCTGCTGATCATGGACGAGGCGGATCCCGACGTCGTCCTGCTCGACCTGATGATGCCGCCCGGTCCGGACGGGCTGGAGACGCTGACCCGGATGCGAGACCAGGGGCGCTCGGCGCCGGTAATCATGATGAGCGGCAAGGCCCAGCTCACCGATGCGGTCCGCGCGGTCAAGCTGGGCGCGTTCCAGTTTTTGGAAAAGCCGCTCAGCCCCGAGGGAGTACTGGTCACGGTACGGGCGGCGCTCGAGCTGAACCGGACGCGGGCCGAAAACCGCGCGCTGCATGCCGAGCTGGGACGCCGTGCCGCCTTGATCGGCAGCGGCCCCGCAATGCAGCAGGTGGCCTCGCTGATCTCGCGAGTCGGTCCCACGGAAGCCAGGGTGCTCATCACCGGCGAGTCGGGGACCGGCAAGGAGCTGGTCGCTGCCGCCATCCATGCGGCCAGCCGTCGCCGGGGGCGTGCGTTCGTAACGGTCAACTGTGCCGCGATTCCCCGCGATCTGGTGGAATCCGAGATGTTCGGGCACGAGAGGGGATCCTTTACTGGAGCCACGGAGCGCCGGCTAGGGCGGTTCGAGCTCGCCCATGGCGGGACGCTGTTCCTCGATGAGGTGGGTGACTTGAGCCAGGAAGCTCAGGCCAAGCTGCTGCGCACTCTCGAGACGGGAGAGCTGCAGCGCATCGGCGCGGAGACGATGATGCGGATCGACGCACGGGTCATAGCAGCCACCAACCGGCAGCTCGGAGAGGCGGTGAGCGGCGGTGCTTTCCGGGAGGACCTCTTCTTTCGCCTCAACGTCTTTCCGATCCAGCTGCCGCCACTGCGTGAGCGTCTGGAAGACCTGCCGGCCCTGGTGGCCCATCTGGCGGAGCGGGTCCGCCCCCGTCAAGCGGCGCGTTTCACCGACGCGGCGTTGGATGCCCTCGCCTCCTACTCTTGGCCGGGCAATGTCCGGGAGCTGGCCAATCTGGTCGAGCGGCTGAGCATTCTCAGCGGTCCGGTGGTCGACGCGCCTGCGGTCCGCCAGGTCATCCGCGGTTCTCCCATTGCCCCCGCGACGACCTCCCTGACGGCGTTGCTCGGGCGGCCGCTGAGCGAGGCCCTGGATGAATTCGAGAGGGGCCTCATCATGGCAGCACTGACCCAGGCTCAGCACAACATGGCCGAAGCAGCCAGAATCCTTCAAACGGATCGCGCCAACCTTTACCGGCGAATCCGCCGGTTGGGTCTGGAGAAGAGCGCCAACTCCGAGCTGTAGCCACTCATTTTTCCACCGAGAGCCTCATGCGCCTGCTCATTGCCGGCCTGATGCTGGTGCTGGCCTCGCCTGGTTGGGCGCAGGACAGCGTCATCGTAATCGATCCCAGTGCTCCCCCGACCGACTCTGTCGTGCGTGCGGGCCCTCCTCCTGAAGTGGTAGCGGAGCTCATCGCGCTCTACAACGACTCGGCTGCGACCCGGATGCAGGGAGACGTGACTCTGCCCGCCGGCAGCCGGTTCGAGGGAAAGCTGGCGCTGTTCCGTGGATCGCTCCGCATCGCGGGCCGGGTGACCGGGCCAGTCGTCGTGGCCAATGGCACGCTCTACCTCCTGCCGGGAGCGTCGGTCCAGGGCGAGATCCTCGTGGTGGGGGGGCGGCTCATCCGGTCCGAGCAGGTCGAGCATTTCGGACCCGAGCGGGTGTATTGGGATGCCGCGCCGGTGATTCGCACCGCTGAAGGCTGGCTGGCGCTGCGGGAGAGGCGTCGCTCCCTCGGCGAGCTGGCTACGGCCCGTACATCGTTCCAGGTCGGGCGGATCCGGACCACATTGTCGCTCGCCACCGGGGGGACCTATAACCGGGTCGAGGGGCTGCCCATCCTGTTCGGGCCTCTGTTCGAGCTCCGGCCCTCATCACGCACGTATGCCCGTATCGACCTGCGGGGCATTCTGCGTACCGCAGGCAAGGCGGAGGACCGGAGCGACTTCGGCTATGTGGCCCGGGCGGATTTCAGGATTCAAGGCAAGCCCGAGTTCGGCATCGGCGGCCGGCTCTATAGCGAGGTGGATCCGATCGAAGACTACCCGCTCTCCAGATCCGAATCCGGCTGGTCCGCGTTTCTCCTCCAACGAGACTATGGGGATTATTTCGAGCGGGAGG
Source organism: Gemmatimonadales bacterium (assembly GCA_040007575.1). GTDB lineage: Bacteria > Gemmatimonadota > Gemmatimonadetes > Gemmatimonadales > GWC2-71-9 > CAVVWJ01. Next base: position 2,148 of record JBDTUV010000207.1, on the reverse strand, counting down.
GTGTCGGCGGGACCGCTTACATCCAACCGCATCCTGCCTGGCGAGTGGAGGTCACGGTCAGCCGGGATGCGGAGCGCTCGGTGCAGATCACCGATCCGTGGTCGCTCCTTCGCAACAGCGATCGCTGGCGCCGCAATCCTCTGATCGACGATGGTCACTACTTCAACACCGGGATTCAGGTGGATTTCGACACCCGAAACGATCGTGACCGGCCGACGACAGGCTGGCTGGGCCGGGCGCGCTTTGAGCACTCGACGAGCGACGACATTGCCCCCGTCGCGCTGCCCGCCGTTGTGCGCCCAAACCCTCCGACCGGCGGCGGGTACGCTACCGATCGGATCTCACTCGACCTCAGGCGCTATGCCCGATTGACACCGGGACTCCAGGTGAACGGCAGGGTGCTGGCAAACGGGTGGATTGCCGGTGACCGCTTGCCGATCCAGCGGCGCGTCTCCCTTGGGGGAACGGACCTTCTGCCCGGATTCGACTTTCGAGCGTTCACTTGCGCACCGCGCGGCTTCAGCGACGCGGCGCTTCCCGCGCTCTGCGACCGCATGATCGCTACCCAGGTCGAGGTTCGGACCCGGCTGGGGCTCAACCTGGGCTACCGGAGGCCGGACCAGGAAGGAAGCCGGCGGGGACGGTTCATAGGGATCGAGGAAGCAGATCTGGTCATCTTCGGCGATGCGGGGAAGGCCTGGCTGGCGGGAAGCGGACCCGGACAAGTGCCGGTGAACCGCTTCCCGTCCCTCAAGGAGTGGGCATTCGATGTTGGAATCGGTCTCGACGCCGGAGGGATCGGAGCCTATCTCGCGAAGAGCATCTCCGACGGAGAGCCGGTCAAGCTGGTGGTCAGGCTGCAGCGTCGCTTCTAGTGCTACATCTAGTGGCGCTCCGGCGTCCTTGCCTGGTCCGAGCAATCCGCCGGCGCGGAGTGATGATCGCGCTTGGCACTCTTCTGGGCTCTACTCCGTGGGCCAGCCTGGCGGCACAGGCCGCGGGGCCGCTCCGGCTCCACGTGACCCTGACGCAGGACTCCAGCTCGCGGGGAGCCCACGCCCCCGTAGTACGCTCCGAAAACCTGCTGGGCGGTGAGAGCCGATGGCTAGACGCCCTGCGGTCCGGGCTTCCGGTCCGCCTGCATTACCGAGTCGAAGTGTGGCGCTCCCGGGATGGCTGGTTCGATACCTTCGAGCGCCAGGTCGAATGGGATGTAGTGGTCCGCCATGAGCCCCTGCTGGACCAGTACACCCTTCTAACTCTGGTCGGCGCGAGGCGGCAGGAGCGGCGCTACGCCACACTCGATGCGCTCGGCGCGGCGCTCGCCTTTGCCTACCAGGTCAACGTTCGACCGGACGAGGCGGGCGCCTACTACTATGCCGCATCCCTTCAGGTCTCTACGCTCTCGGATTCCGATCTCGACGAGCTCGAGCGATTTCTGGCAGGCGATCTGGGCGACGGGGGTAATGGCGAGGGGATCGGGAGCTCTGTAGGCCGCGGTGCCACACGATTCCTATTACGTCTTGCTGGCCTGCCCAGCCTGAGGCTGGAGGCGCGGAGCGGACGATTTACCGTGCGGTAGAGATTGCCCGGAGCGAAGCAAAGAGGCCTACACCGTCCCACCCAGCGCCCGCAGCGCCTGATCTCCGTAGAACAACTTGATGTACTTGGCCTGCGTCAACGACAGGCGACGCACCGCCCACGAAAGATGCACGAAGTGGGGCTCGCGGGGAGCGCCCAGCGGATGCATGCCGCACTCCTCGGGAAGGTGGTTTCCCTTCCGGGTATTGCACGAGCTACAAGCAGTGACGACGTTGGCCCATTCGTTGTCACCGCCTCGCGAAAGCGGAATCAGGTGATCCCGCGTGAGGCACTCCCGGTGCCGGAGATCGGCTTGGCCCCGATGGCAATACTGGCAGCGGTAGCTGTCGCGAGCGAAGAGGAATGTATTGGTGACTTGACGGCGGAAGCGGCGGGGAACGTGCACGAACTTGACCAGGCGTATGATCGCCGGTTTCGGGAGCGTCAGGCGTTCGCTTCGAACGCAGTCGCTCCCGTCCGCTTCGACGATCTCGGCTTTGCCCTCGATCACTAGCCGGAGGGCGCGCCGGACCGGGACCATGGTCAGCGGCTCAAAAGAGGCGTTTA
>JBDTUV010000206.1:0-5309 GCA_040007575.1 Gemmatimonadales bacterium | reverse complement strand
GTAGGGCCGCACCCCGTCAGGGCCGGCCGGGTGAAGCAACTCCCGGCGAGCATGCGAATAGGCCTGGCCGCCAACCCGGAGCTCGACCCGCCAGCGGTTTCCCGCCGGGTCCTCAAACTCTTGGCGCAGGCGTTGGATGAGTGCGGTGCTGGTAGCACTGGCGGGGCTGTCCGCGGCCGTGAGCACCCGGACGGCGTCGGCCCGGCGGAAGGGCCGAATCATCGGCGAAGGGTCCTCGACCTCACCGCGGGCGATCAGATGCTCCAGCAGCGGCAGGCGCGGGTCGTCGAGCGGGATATAGGGAGAAGCCTGCGCGGCGGCCCGCGCCGGGGCGAGCACGCTGGCCAGGGCCATCGCGACGAGGAGAGCGCTGATTGATGCGTGCATCGCGGCGAAACCTAAGGATGCATGAGCAATATTGAAGGGGCGGCGCTCTGGGGCCTCCACTATCTTCTTGCAGTGAGGTAAGCGAGAGGTGAGAAGTAACTTCTTACTTCTCACTTATTATGCGGTTTTCCTGCACGGCGAGGCGCCGAATTGATCCGAGGGTCTCTCCTCAAACCAGGTATGGTGATGGCGAAGCAGGACAGCCTCGATCCGCAGGCGCGAGATCTCGTGCGGTTCGCCGCGGCTATCGCACAAGGTTACGAGCCGGAGCTACGGGAACGGGTGGGGCCGCTCAGATCGTCCCAGGTGCCGGCGGCCTGGGTCGAAGAGTTACTGCTGCAAAGCGTCCTGATGGTCGGGTATCCCCGGGCGCTCATTGCGTTCACGGTCTGGCGTAAGTTCAGCGGAGTGGAGGCGCCAGCCACCGATCCGGACCAGGACTACGGGCGAGCCTCCGAGTGGACCCGCCGGGGTGAGGAGCTGTGTGGGGTGGTGTACGGAGAGAACTACCGGAGGCTCCGGGAGAGCGTGCGGGCGCTGCATCCCGCCATTGACTCCTGGATGGTTACCGAGGGATACGGGCGCACTCTGGCTCGCCCCGGACTCGACTTTAAGCTGCGTGAGCTTTGCACCGTGGCCCAGACCGCGGTCCTGGAAGCGCCTCGACAGCTCCACTCTCATCTCCGGGGCGCCCTCAATGCCGGCGCCACCTTCGGCCAGATCGAAGGGGTACTCTCGATCGTAAATCCGCTGCTCTCCTTCGATCAGTGGAAAAAAGTCAAGCAGCTCTGGCGCAGCGTGCGCGAGGGCTGGTCTCCTGGGCACTGATGCTCATCGATCGCGCAGTCGTGCGGGTAGTTGCCGGAACCGGTGGATCCGGTGCCAGCTCATTCGCGCGCTTCAAGTACAAACCGAAGGGCGGGCCGGACGGTGGAGACGGGGGCCAGGGGGGGAGCGTCTACGTCAAGGCAGACTCCAACCTGTCCACGCTGCTGGACTACCGGTATCGCAACCTGTGGAAGGCCGAGCGCGGCGAGCACGGGATGGGGAAGACGAAGACTGGAGCCTCCTCGGAGGACGTCTACCTCCCGATTCCCCCCGGCACGGTGGTACGCGATGCCACGACCGGCGACCTGATCGGTGAGGTACTAGAGGCCGGTGATACGCTGCGGGTGGCGCGCGGAGGGCGTGGCGGTCGGGGCAACGCCCGGTTCGCCACATCCACCCACCAGTCCCCCCGCGAGTGGGAGCCCGGCGAAGAAGGCGAAGACCGCCAGATCGAGCTGGTACTCAAGCTCATCGCCGATGTGGGCCTGGTCGGAGAGCCCAACGCCGGAAAGAGCACCCTGCTCTCCGTCATCTCCGCGGCGCACCCCAAGATCGCCGACTACCCATTCACAACCCTGGAGCCGAACCTCGGGGTGGTAGGCATCTCCGGGCACCGGTCCTACGTGGTGGCGGACATACCCGGGATTATCGAAGGAGCCCATGAGGGCAAGGGCCTGGGCTTCCGTTTCTTGCAGCACGTCGAGCGCACCCGGATTCTGGCGTTCCTCATCCCACTCGATAGTGAGGATCTTCAGGCTACCTACGATGGGCTTCGCAGTGAGGTACGGCAGTACAGCAGCGCGCTGGCTGACAAGGAGCACGTGGTGATCCTGACCAAACGGGATCTGCTGCCGGCCGACCATTCGTTGCCCGCGTTGCTCGCCCCGGAGGCGCTCGGCGTGCAGGCCATTTCCAGCGCGGTAGGGTCCGGCCTCGAGGAGCTGAAGGAGTACCTCTGGAAGCTGATCGAGCAGTCCAAGGCCAACCAGCCGGCCGACTCGGGTGCCGCGTGGGCGGAGGAGGACGGTTAGATGGATGACGAGCGGGTGGCCTACCTGGCACTGACCCTGGTTCCCGGAATGGGAGCCGCTCGACTCAAGACCCTGCTCTCTGCCTGCAAGACCGCGATCGGCGCCCATTCGGCGCCGATCGCTTTTTTAAGCGCCTTACCGGGTTTTTCCCGTGCCATCGCCGGGGCCATCAAAGCCACCCCGTTGGACAGCGGCAGGAGAACCGCGGAGGATGCAGCCCGGATGGGTGCGCAGGTCATCGTGCCGGGCGACCCGGACTATCCGGCGCTTCTGCGCGACATTCCTGATCCGCCGCCGGTCCTGTTTGGCCGGGGGAATCACTCGCTCCTGCTCCGCCCCGCCGCGGCCATAGTGGGCAGCCGGGATCATTCCAGCTACGGTGCCGCCGCGTGCCGAACCCTGGCCGGTGCGGCAGCCGAGGCAGGAGTGGTGATCGTGAGCGGCATGGCCAGGGGGCTGGATGCCGTGGCGCACACCGCCGCTCTCGACGCCGGCGGCGCTACCATCGGCGTGCTCGGCAACGGATTCGGGGTCATTTATCCGGCAGCTAACCGTACGCTCTACGAGCGGGTGGCCAGCGAGGGCCTTCTGCTGAGCGAGTTCCCGCCGGGCGAGCGTCCCCACGTCGGGAGCTTCCCCCGCCGCAACCGGCTCATCAGCGGGCTCTCACGGGTCACGGTCGTCGTCGAGGCGGCGATCGGGTCCGGCGCGCTCATTACCGCTGGTGCCGCTCTCGATCAGGGCAGGGAGGTGATCGCGGTGCCCGGTAACATTACCAGCCCGCTCTCCGCCGGAAGCAATCGGCTGATTAGGGATGGTGCCGCTCCGGTCCTGGAGCCGGCCGACCTCCTACAGCACTTTCCCGAGCTGGCGGCGTCACCGAGCAGGCCGGCTATTCAGCCGGCGAGCCGCCCATTGCCCGAGGCGCTGTCGCAGGAGGAGCGTGAGCTGGCCGGTCTGCTTGGGCCGAATCCAATTCATCCGGACGAGCTTGCTAATCGATTCAAGCGCCCGATTGGTGAGGTGCTTGGTCTGATCTCCGGGCTCGAGATTGCGGGGGTGATCGAGCAGTGTCCGGGGAGACTGTTCCGCCGCATTTGAGGTGCCCCACCCCGCAGCCGCGGGCAGGACTCCCACCGCCGCACAAAAGAACGCAGTGCTTGGTGGGAGACCCTACCCGCGCTACCCCTCCCCCAAGACATTCAGGACGCATTGTCGGACAAAATGGGGGGTGGGCATTTGCAGACCGGTCTACATTTCGAGCGTGCACCTCTACCTTCACGTTCCCTTCTGCGCCCGCCGCTGCAGCTATTGCGACTTCGCCATTGCCGTCCGGCGAGAAGTGCCCTCCGAGGCATACGTAGATGCTGTGCTCCGCGAGTGGAGTCTCTGGCAGTCTGATCCCGTATGGGACGTGTCGCCGGAGGTTCAAACCATCTACTTCGGCGGCGGCACGCCCTCGCGGGTCACTCCGGCCTCCGTCGCCCGGGTATTGGCCCGGGTCGGCGCGGACCGGCCTATTGCAGCGGATGCCGAGATCACCCTGGAGGCCAATCCGGAAGATGTGACCCTCGCTGCCGCGACGGCCTGGCGGTCTGCGGGCGTAAATCGGGTATCGCTGGGCGTCCAATCGTTCGACCCTGCGGTGCTCGAGTGGATGCACCGGACCCATACTGCCGGCCAGGTCCCGCTGGCAGTCGAGGCACTCCGTGCATCCGGCATCGATGACCTCTCGCTCGACCTCATCTTCGGTCTGCCGGCGGCCCTGGGGAGAGACTGGGAGGCCGATCTGGAGCGCGCCTTTGCGCTCGATCCCGAGCACCTCTCGTTGTACGGTCTGACGGTGGAGGCGCATACGCCGCTGGGTCACTGGACCGATCGAGGCGAGGTAATGCCGGTGGACGAAGGCCGCTACGCAGCGGAGTTCCTGCTGGCACACAGCGCGCTCCGTGCTCATGGCTACGAGCACTACGAGATCTCCAACGCCGGCCGCCCCGGCCATAGAGCCCGGCACAACTCGGCATACTGGAGGCGGGCCCCATTCGTCGGGTTGGGCCCCGCTGCCCACAGCGGCATGGGCAACGAGCGGCGTTGGAACGTGCGGGAATGGGCGGCATACCAGAGGCTGGTCGCGGCCGGGAAGTCCCCGCTGGAAGGCCGGGAGTTCCTGGACAGCGCTGCGGTGACGCTGGAGGAGCTCTACCTCGGTCTGCGGACCAGCGAAGGGCTTGCGCTCCATCAGCTTCCCGCGCCGGTCACCAGCCAGTGGGAACAAGCCGGCTGGGCCACCGAAGGCGCCGGCCGGGTGCGGCTTACCGCCGAGGGTTGGCTCCGGCTCGACGCGCTGGTGCCTTTAATTGCAGCCTAGCTTCGGTAGGCCGGTTTCACTTCTCACCATCCTCTGCTGCCTCTAGATTCCCAGTATGCCAACCCCGGACCAGCTGAGTGAGCGCGAGCTACGCGTTCTCGAGGCCGTCGTGCACACGTATATCGAGACTGCCGAGCCGGCCGGCAGTCAGACGATCGCGCGCCGGTTCGGGTTGGGAGTGTCTCCGGCAACGATCCGAAGCATCATGAGCGAGCTGGAGGACAAGGGCTACCTCTTTCATCCCCATACCTCGGCTGGACGGATCCCCACGGACCGGGCCTACCGCACGTACGTGGATGCGATCATGCGGCTCTCGCCACCGAGCCATGAGGAGCAGAATACGCTCCGGTCAGAGCTGGTGGGCACCCGGAGCGCAGTGGAGGAGATACTCCGCCGGGCCGCCCAGGTCCTCGGAGTATTGACCCAGGAGCTGGGCGTTGCCGTCGCGCCGGCGCTCGACCACATGGTCCTGGAGCGGCTGGAGCTGGTCCAGGTCACAACCGAGCGTCTGCTGCTGGTCTTCAATCTGCGCAGCGGTGTGGTCCGCACGATTTTCGTTGAGGTTCCCGGGTTGCTACCGCCGTCATCGGTGCAGCAGGTGTCCCAGCTACTCAACGAGCGGCTCGGTGGGCTCACCCTCCAGGAGATTCGGAGTACTCTCCCTGATCGACTCCGGGATGCCGCCGGACCCGAGG
>JBDTUV010000205.1:0-5333 GCA_040007575.1 Gemmatimonadales bacterium | reverse complement strand
GGAAGAGCCGCGGTATCGGTTCCGCCGCTCGCCGCCTGAGAGTCCGTGGCCGGCCGAGCGGCTACATTGGCTCGCATCCCCGCACAACGTTGGTCGAGATAGCCGAGCTGGTTCTGCAGCTCGATGTTGCTGCTGGATGCGGCGAGTCCGTCGGCGATCCAGCGACAGGCGAGCTCCGGGTTCTTCTGATCGAAGTAGGTGCGGGCGCCCCAGTAGGACGCCTGCGGCAGGAGAACGCTGCCCGGGTAGTCGTTGCGGATGAGCTCGAGGTTCCGGGCCGCACCCGGGAGGTTGCCGCTGGCATAGTCGAGCTGGACCAGGCGCAGTAGCGCGTCGTCCGCCCAACTGGACGATGGGTACTCCACCGCTACGCGCTGGAGCTGCCGCCGCATCTCGTTGGCGTCGCTCGCCACCATCGCCTGGGTATAGATGATCTGGGGATAGAGCGTATCGGTCGGCGACGTGGCCGCGAGCAGGCGGCGTACCTTGGTTCGGGCGGAGTCGCCCCGGCCCTCCTGCGCCTGGCGGATGGCCTCCACGAGCCTAGGCTCCGTCTGAGAGAGGGCGGGAACTGCGGGAAAGGCGGTAAGGGCGGGAAGGAAGACAAGAGCCCGCGCAACCAGAGATCGCCACCTCAAGCCGCGGCCTTTCCTGTCCCTCCCGCCCCCTCGCTCGCTGGCTCGGGGCAGGCTTTTCACGTCATTCCCGACCTTCCCGCTCATGCTGCCTCCGCAGAAGGTATCCCGACTCGTAGTACCAGATCGGTCAGCAGGCCCCGCTCATCGGAGATCGTGGTGTCCTTGAGCGCTACATCGGTATCCCGGGCCGCCCGTAGCGCGGCGCGGATCCGCCGGTTCGGCCACCGTGGAGCCAAGCTGCTCCAGTGGCTGGCTTCCCCCTTGTAGCCTAGCAGGCCGAAGGGCCGCGCGCTGAGCAGGCTCTTGAGGACGGCCGCTTCCAGGCTACGACCGCGAATGCCCCGGTCATAGAGCGCCCGAGTGAGGCCGAGTCCCACCAGCGCGGTCCCGAGCGTCGTCAGGAGCTTGACGCCCTTCATGCCGGGCTGAGCCAGGATCGAAGGCAACAGCGAGACAGCACGACCGGCCTGGCCATCCAGTACGGCCTGACGCCAATCCCAGATCGTCTCTCCGTGCCGAACGCCTACCAGGTCGCCCACCAGCGCGGCCGTGAGCGGCTCTCCGGCCGGCAACGAAGCCAGCTTGGCAAGCTCTGATGTGAGGGCACCCAGGTCGGAGCCGACGGAGCGCATGAGGTGTTCCGCCGCATCGGGCTCCAGGGTGACACCCAGCTTCCCGGCCTGGTGCGTCAGCCACTTACGGGCGCGCTCCGGTGGGAGCGGATCGAACCGTACGGTGTAGGCCCCGGAGGCCAGCTCCTTGTCTTCGGACTCCTCGCCCGAGCCTTGGACCATGATTACTACGGTCTCAGCGCTAGGACGCTGGAGATACTTGATGAACTCGGCGCGTCCCTTGGTCTTGCGCTTCCATCCCTCGATATCGCGCAGCAACACCACCCGCCGGTCAGCCAGCATGGGTAGCGTGTTGCAGAGCGAGTGGACCTCTTCCGCATCGAGCTGGGCCGCCGAGCGCTGGTCGAAGTTGAAATCGCGAAGCGTGGGGTCGACCGCCCGGTCTACGATGGCCTTGATCGCCTCGTCCTTCAGGACGTCCTCCGCTCCGTACAGGTAATAGACCGGAGCCAGCTCGCCCTTGTTGAGTGAGCGGGACAAGGTGTCCATCGAATGTGCGGGCATGGAGGAATTGTAGGGGGGCTTGGGCTATTGACAAAGGCTATTGGCTATTAGCTATTGGCTGCGACCGGGACCATGCTCTATCCATAGGAGCCGCGAGTTCACACGGAGTAGCCAACAGCCAATAGCCAATAGCCTTCTAGTAGCTCGCCTTCCGGCGGAAAGACTCCACAAACATGAGCCCCACCAGCGTCTTGGCGTCGCGGATCTCGCCGTTGCGGATCATCGTCATCGCTTCCGACCACTTCCGGGTCTGCACTTCCATGAACTCGTCGGGCTCGCGGCGATGCTTCCCGGGCTTCAACCCGTGGGCCAGGAATATGTGTATCCGTTCGTCGGTGAAGCCCGGCGTGGTGAAGATCGTGGTGAGCCGGGACATCATGTCGGTGCTCATGCCGGTCTCTTCCTCGAGCTCCCGGTGAGCGCAAGTCGATGGCGTCTCACCCGGGTCGAGCCGTCCCGCGGGGATTTCCCAGATGAAATCGTCTGCCGCATGGCGGAACTGGCGGATCAGGAGGACCCGGGGATCGGGACTGCGGGGTTCGTCCAGCAGTGGAACCACCGCCGAGGCACCGGGATGCCGCACCATCTCGAGCTGGCCCGTGGATCCGTCGGGATATCGCACCGTGTCGCGGTCGAGATTCACGACCTTGCCGGTGTAGATGCGTTCCGTGGAAACGAGCGTCATAGGGATCGTGAGTGAGAGGTGAGAGGGGAGACGGCGGCCCGGACCCACGCGACCGGGATCTTGAACCCCTCGGCGAAGAGATAGCGAAGCTCCAGCACCGGATTGTCCGAGATCGGGCTGTCCTCGGTCGGCGAGGTGTAGGCCTCCAGGTCGGTGCGCTGCGCCTCCAGCCGGAGTCGAAACATGTGGAACGGATCGCTCACCAGTATCACCCGATGCAGGTCCTTCCTTCCCAGCCACACGGCCACCGCGGTCATCGACTCCTGGGTCGAGCGGCCCTGCGCCTGCACCACCACGGCCTCCGGGGGCACGCCATGACTCACCAGGAACTGACCCCCCACGGTGGCCTCGCTGGTCGTGTCTCCCGGCCCCATTCCGCCGGTGACGATGATCCTGGGAGCATGCCCCTCGCGGTACAGGTGGAGCGCGTGATTCAGGCGTGATCGAAGCACCGGTGAGGGCCGCCCGTTGTACTGTGCCGCGCCGAGCACGACGATGGCATCGACTGGGCGCCGCTGGTCCTGCTGGCTCACCACCAGCACCATGATCAGGGCCACGGTGTAGACCGTGGCAGCGGCTAGAAGCATCAGCGCGAGCGCGTGGCGAAACGAGAGGAAGGCGGAACGTCGTTCCGCCTTCACAATTCGAAACTCTCCCCGTGCTTCGGTATGTGGACGTCCGGCACGCCCTCCTCACGCAGGATCGTCGCCATGGCCTCGAGCGGTCCGGGCTCACCATGCACCACGAAGGCCCGGCGTACCGGCCCGCCCAGCCGGCGCACCCAGGCCCGCAGCTCGTCCCGATCGGCGTGTGCCGAGTAACTCCCGATGGTCTGGACCTCGGCCCGCCGCTCGTACTGCTGGCCCAGGATGCTGATGGCCTCCTCGCCACTCTGGATTCGCCGGCCCAACGTGTGCTGGGCCTGATAGCCGACAAACAGGACCAGGTTTTTGGGATCGCCGATGCCGTGTGCCAGGTGGTGAAGGATCCGCCCGGACTCCGCCATGCCGGACGCCGCGATGATGACCGCGGGTCCGGGCTGCGCGGTGATGGTCTTGGATTCGGAGACCTCCCGCACGTAGCGCAGCAGGGGAAAGTCAAACAGCTCATTGGTGGTCTCGATCAGCCGCTCCCGCCGATCGAACACCTCCGGGTGCAACCGGAACACTGTCGTGACGTCCACCGCCAGCGGGCTATCGACGTAAACCGGCACCTCGGGGATCTGGCCCGTACGATAGAGGCGGTGCAGGCTGTAGACCAGCTCCTGCACCCGTCCCACCGCGAAGGCGGGAATGAACAGCTTGCCGCCTCTCGCCGCGACGCGGCGCACCGTCTCGCCCAGCTGTTTCTCGCCGGTCGCAAACGACTCGTGCTGCCGGTCGGCGTAGGTGGCCTCGATGATCAGGGTATCGATGGGTCCGGACGGCGGCTCCGGATCACGCACGATGGGAAGCCCGCTGCGGCCGATATCGCCGGAGAACACCAGCCGATGGTGTCCGCCCTCGGTTATCCGAAGGTCGATTGCGGCCGAGCCCAGGATGTGGCCTGCCTCGAGAAACTCGAGCGCGAGATGCTTACGCAGATAGAAGACCCGGTGATACGGTACGCCGACAATGAGATCCTGCACCGCGATGGCGTCCTGCAGTGAGAAGAGCGGCTCGCTGTCGGGCAGGGCCTTGCCGTGACGCTGTAGGAACTGGTGATCCTTCTCCTGGATGTTGCCCGCGTCGGCCAGCATCACCGCGCTCAAGTCCCGGGTGGCCGGCGTGCTGTACACCGGGCCATGGAATCCTTCCTTCACCAGGAGGGGAAGCCGGCCGGAGTGGTCGATGTGGGCGTGACTCAGCACGACGCCATCGATCCGCCGGGCATCGAAGGGCAGGTGCGCGTTCAGCGCGTGGGTTTCCGCCCGGCGGCCCTGGAACATCCCCGCGTCGAGCAGGATTCGGGCGCCGGCCGCCTCGAGCAGGTGCATCGAGCCGGTGACCTGGCCGGCGCCGCCCCAGAAGGTCAGGCGTAGTGCGCTCACAGATGCTCTTTCCGAAAGGCGTGAGCGGTGAGCGGTGAGCGGTGAGCGGGGCCGACAGGGCGGGGCCCGTTTACTGTTGACCGTTCACTGTTCACGCTTGGGATTTTCATCGGGTCCCGAACAGCCGATCACCGGCGTCACCCAACCCCGGCAGGATATAGCCGACCTCGTTGAGCTGACGATCCAGCGCAGCCGCGAACACCTGAACATCGGGATGGTTGTCGAGCATCCGGCGGACTCCTTCGGGGGCAGCCACGAGGCAGAGGAATCGGATACGGCGGGCTCCGGCCTTTTTCAGGGCGCCGACAGCCGCAACCGCGGACCCCCCGGTGGCGAGCATGGGATCGAGGATGAAAAAATCCCGTTCCACTTCGTCGTGCGGGATCTTGAAATAGTAGTCCACCGGCTGGAGCGTCTGATGGTCCCGGTAGAGCCCGATGTGCCCCACCCGGGCGGAGGGAATGAGCTGGGTGATGCCGTCCACCATCCCCAGCCCGGCTCGGAGGATCGGTACCAGGGTGAGCTTCTTCCCCGCAACCTGGCGGCCGGTGGTGCGCTCGAGCGGCGTCTCGACCTGGACCGGCTGGGTGGGGAGATCCTTGGTCACTTCATAGGCCATCAGCGTGGCGATCTCGCCCACCAGCTGCTTGAAATCCCGGGTGCTGGTGTGCTTGTCCCGGAGAATAGAGAGTTTGTGTTGTATAAGTGGGTGAGACAGGACGGTGAGATTGGGAAAGGTGGGCGGCGGCATGGAGTTGAATATGCAACCTCACTTGGCCTAAACCAACGCCCTTCCTATATTTCCCGCCCCTACGGCCAGGTAGCTCAGTTGGTAGAGCAGCGGA
>JBDTUV010000204.1:0-5362 GCA_040007575.1 Gemmatimonadales bacterium | reverse complement strand
CGACTGCCCAGCCTTCCGGGAGACGGAGCACCCCGGCGTTCTCGCCCGGCCCCTGAACCACCTGCGGCCCGGTCGTGGGAAACGTCTTCAATAGCGGCTTCGAATGCTTGTATGAGCAATGTTCCGACCACAGCGCCGAGAACACGCCCAGCTCGGTAAAGGTGGGAATACGGCCGAGCATCTCGACAATGCGGCCGTATTCGAGCTGGTTCAGGTTGTGCTCCTGAATCAGCTCGGGCGTCACCGTGGGCTCGCCCGGAAGCGAAACCGCCTCGGTGCCTGCGCTGGCCACGCTCGAACCGGTCACCGACGTTTCCTCAGCGAGAGCCGCCCGGCCCGCGTGCCGACTTGTCGGCTCCCCGGGGTGAGCGACGGAAAGTGGACAGCGCATCCGAGAGCACCCGCGTGATCACGTGCGGATGATCTTCCTTGGCCACTGCCTCGAGCTCGCCGGCATCGAGCCACATGCCTCCGCAGTGGGCACAGGTCTCGATCGTCACCCCGTGATACTCGGTGCTCACGAGGTCGTAGCCGTCCTTCGGGCACTTCATGTAGTGGGTCTTCCGTTCTGCCGCCAGGCTGGCCGCCGTGGCCCGCTCCCGCTGCTTGCGGAGCAGTTCGGCATCTTCCCGGGCGAAGTACTCGTCCTCGTTTCGGCTTGGCTTCTCCGGCTTCATGGGCACTATGCTCCCGAGTTGGAGCTCTCCTGGTGCGAGCTGATCATGGAGCTGAAGAATCCGCTTCCGCCGGTGAGGCCCAGCAGCCGGTCGGCGGCGCGCTCCGGGTGCGGCATGATGCCCACGACATTCCCGTCCGCGTTGCAGATGCCTGCGATGTGGTTGGCTGATCCGTTCGGGTTGGGCTGAAAAGGCGAGCGCTCGGTGGCCGCCACATAACGCAGCACCACTCTGCCCTCGGCCTCGAGCATGCGCAGGGTGTCGGGCGCCGCCACGAACCGGCCATCGCCGTGTGCCACCGGAAGGCGTAATCGCTCCTCGGGCTCGTAGTCACAGGTGAACGCGGTGTCGATCTGCTCTACGGTCACGTCCACTGGCTTGGACACGAAGGTCAAGCCGGCGTTTCGCATGAGGGCACCGGGCAGGAGGTGAGCCTCGCAGAGGATCTGAAAGCCGTTGCAGATGCCGAGCACCGGGCCTCCAGCCGCCGCATGGCGCTGAACTGCCTGCATCACCGGGCTGAACCGCGCGATGGCGCCGGAGCGAAGGTGGTCGCCATAGCTGAAGCCGCCGGGCAGCACCACCACATCGGGTCCGCGGAGATCGGCATCCCGATGCCAGACGAAGTAGGCGTCTGCTCCAACGCTCTCGGCGGCGCGCAGCGTATCGAAGTCGCAGTTACTGCCGGGAAATCGAACTACCGCCACCCGGGGCATCAGTCGGTCTCCACGTTCAGCAGGTAATCCTCGGTTACCGGGTTGGCCAGCAGCTTGTCGCACATCTGCCGGGCCCGGGTCTCCGCTTCGTCCCGGGAGGCCGCCGTCACATCCAGCTCGATGGCCCGCCCGATCCGCACCGCTCCGGCTTCCTCGAAGCCCAGTGCGGTGAGGGCGTGCTCCACCGCTTGGCCCTGAGGGTCGAGGAGTCCGGCTCGCGGCATCACGCGTACGTGTACTCGGAAGGTCATTGGTCGGGCTCCTCCTGGCGGCGATCGCCCCACCGGGCGCGCCGTTCATGAGACAGTGGAGGTGGCAGCGTCGGGTCGTTGACATCGGCCAGCCGCTCGTCCACGATGGGCACCGGCTCGGGACGCTCCATCAGCCCGAGCACGGTAGCCCGGACGATGCCGAGGCCGACGTAGAACAAACCTAAGGGAAACAGGAAATACTCGGGCACGATCAGACCGCCGAGCAGGATGACGACATGCACGATGAGCCCGAAGATGCCTTTCCGGCTGCGCACCCCAATCGGGGGGAACTTGGGATACTTGACGTTGCTCACCATCAGCACGGCCAGGAGCAGCATGAGGACCACCAGGCCCTCATGCTGCAAGTCCAGATATGCGAGCGACGCGCGGTACCAATTGGTCTGGCTGAAGGGGTAGTAAACCGCGAGGGTCATCCCCGCCGCTGGCGACGGCAGCCCGGTGAACCACCCGCTGGCAGGCTTGCCGGCGGAGAGCACGTTGAACCGCGCCAGCCTGAGTGCCACCGCCACCACATAGATGTAGCACAGGATCCAGGCGAACCGGCCGGCGTTGGAAAAGTCGAGAAAATACATGAGCAGCGCGGGGGCCACTCCGAACGAGATCACATCCACCAGCGAGTCGAGCTCCGCGCCGAATCGGGTTCCCGTGCCCGACAGCCGCGCCACCCGTCCATCCAACATGTCGAGGATTCCGGCAAACACGATAAACCATCCGGCCCAGCGGAAGTTGCCATTGAAGGCCGACACGATCGCCCAGAAGCCGAAGAAGAGGTTGCCGAGCGTGAAAGCGCTGGGCATGACCACGACTACCTGCCGTATCGACGGGCGTCTGAGGCCCTCCCGGCGCTGTCTCAGATCCATTCGGCCACCACGGTTGTACCTGCCTTGGTTGTGTCGCCGGGCTTCACCAGGAATCGAACTCGATCGCAGGGCAGGAACAGATCCACCCGCGACCCGAAGCGGATCATGCCCAGCCGATCCCCCTGTTGCACCTGGGTCCCGACTTTGTGATCGGTCACGATCCTCCGGGCGATGAGGCCGGCGATCTGGCGGATCAGCACCTTGCCCCGGGAGGTGCTGAGACCGACTGAAGATTGCTCGTTGTCCAGGCTCGACTTTTCGGACCCGGCGTGCCCGAATTTGCCGGGATTGTAATGCCGGTATGCCACAGTGCCCTCAGTGGGGTACCGGTTCACATGGACATCGAAAACGTTCATAAAGATAGAGAGCCGGCACGAGCGGCTGGTAAGAAATGCCGGCTCGTCGGTCTCTACCATGCTCACCACCTTGCCGTCCGCCGGAGCCAGGATCAGGCGGTCACCCCTCTGACCGGAGCGCTCCGGATCACGAAAGAAGGCAACCACCCAGACTGCCAGGACTACCCAGAGGACGCACGCGATCCACAGCGTTCGTGAGTCGAAGCGAAGAGCGGCGAGTATGAGGCCCAGCGCGATCACCCATGCGCCGACGATGAACCACAGTCCCTCGGGGGCAGTACGCATCACAGCTCCTGCTCCAGGTCGCGACCAGTCAGAAGCCGGAACGCCTCGAGATAACGCCTGCTCGTTGCCTCGACCACCTCGGCTGGAAGGGGTGGTGGCGGGGCTTCGCCGTCCCAGCTCCCGGCGCCCTTGAGCGAGGCGAGATAGTCCCGCAGCGGTTGCTTGTCGAAGCTGGGCTGCGAGTGGCCTGGCGCGTATCGGTCGGCGGGCCAGAAGCGGGAAGAGTCTGGAGTGAGCACCTCGTCGATCAGGCGCAGGGTGCCTTCCGCGTCGGTCCCAAACTCAAACTTGGTATCCGCGATGATGATCCCGCGCGAGGCGGCGTGATCGCGGCCCGCCTGGTAGAGGGCAAAGCTGGCTTGCCGCAGACGGGCGGCCAGGTGCGGGCCAAGCTCCTGGGCCACGGTATCGGCGGTGACGTTGATATCGTGGCCCGATTCGGCTTTCGTGGCCGGCGAGAAGAGGGGGGGATCGAGGCGCGCGCTTTCGACCAGGCCGGGAGCCAGCGGCTCCCCGGCAAGCGTTCCGCGGCTTCGATACTCCGCCCAGGCCGATCCCGAGAGATACCCGCGGACGACACACTCAAACGGGACCGGCACGGCTCGGCGAACCAGCATCGCCCGGCCGGCGATCTCCTCCTCCAGTCCATCGAGCTGCGGCACCCGTTCCAGGATCTCCTTGGTGCGCGCCGTGAGATAGTGCGAGGGGAATACCTCGGCCAACAGCTCGAACCAGAAGGCGCTTATCTGGGTGAGTACCGCGCCCTTGCGGGGTATAGGCTCTGGCATGACCACGTCGAAGGCGCTGACCCGATCGCTGGCAACGACCAGCAGGTGCCCGGCGTCCACTTCGTACACCTCCCGCACCTTCCCGCGGCGAAGCAACGGAAGCGGGAGCCGGCTCTCGGCCAGCGTGCCTTTGCTCCGCGTGGTGCTGGCCTTCATACCTTCACCTCCGCCGGCTCGGCTTCGGCGGCGAGCGGCCGCGCCCGCTTGAGCAATGGCTGAAGGTATTCCTCGACGAACTCGCCTACCTGCGGGGCCGCGCGTCCGGTGTAGTTGCGGGGGTCGAGCTCCGCCTGGAGCGCGGCGGCAGGGACTCCGCGGAATGCGGGATCCGCGGCGAGCCTTCCGAGCAGCTCATTGGCCTCACCGCGGCTCACCGCCTCCGCCACCACGAGACTGTGCTTGCGGACTACCTCGTGCAGCGCCTGCCGGTCGCCGCCGGCCGCGGTCCCGAGCATCAGCCACCGCTCAGTGGCCATGAAGGGCATCTGCTCGTCGACATGTCGGCGAATCGTATCTTCGCGCACCTCGAGCCCCGCCGCGATGTTGGTGGCCAGCACCAGAATGGCATCGGTGCCCAAAAATCCCTCGGGAAGAGTCAATCGCCGGTTGGCGCTGTCATCCAGGCTCCGCTCGAGCCACTGGCTCGCCGCCGTGTTGGCGGTGTTGGCCTGCAGCGAGATCACGAACCGGGCAAGGCCGCTGATCCGCTCGGCGCGCATCGGATTTCGTTTATAGGCCATGGCACTGGAGCCGATCTGTTCCTGCTCGAATGGCTCGAGTAGCTCCCCCTCGTGCTGCAACAGCCGGAGGTCGCCCGCCAGCTTTGCCGCCGACTGGGCAATCCCACTCAGCGTATCCAGCACGGTGCTGTCCGCCTTGCGGGTGTAGGTCTGGCCGGTGACCGGGAAGGATGCCGAGAACCCGAGCTTGGCGGTGACCCGCCGGTCCAGCTCTCTGACCTTCTCGTGGCCGTTGCCGAACAGCTCCAGGAACGAGGCTTGTGTGCCGGTGGTGCCCTTGCAGCCGCGCAGCCGCATGATCTCGATCCGGCGGCACACTTCCTCCACATCGATCGCGAAGTCCTGCATCCAGAGCGTGGCGCGCTTGCCGACGGTGGTGAGCTGAGCTGGCTGAAAGTGGGTGTATGCCAGGCAGGGAAGGCCGGCGTGCCGGATGGCGAACCGCTCCAGCGCACTGAGGACCGCTATGAGACGGCCGAGCAGAAGGCGCAGGCCATCGCGCATGACGACGAGGTCGGCGTTGTCGGTGACGAAGGCACTGGTGGCGCCGAGATGCAGGTAGGGCCGGGCCGCCGGGGCCTGATCGCCGAAGGCGTGGATGTGCGCCATCACATCGTGGCGGAAGCGCCGCTCATAGCGAGCCGCGAGATCCAGATCGGCATCGTCCA
>JBDTUV010000203.1:0-5365 GCA_040007575.1 Gemmatimonadales bacterium | reverse complement strand
TTCGGTGGATTGACACGGTAGGGGTCTGGGGTTCAAATCCCCACGCGCCTACCATATCTATCAACAACTTGACCCTCACCACCACGTTTTCCGTCGCTCCAAAACGATCCATCTCCTGCGCGCAGAGCGTGGCCTTGGTCTTATTCGAGCCCACTCAAACGCTCATCCGATTTACCCCCGCTCAACTCACAGCAGCACTCAACCTTCTGACCCACAATTCAAGCTCAGCTAAAGTGCAGGTCGGAGGGGCGGTTCACCCCCGCTCAAGTTGCACTAAGCTCACCGCGGAGTTCAACAATTTACTTCACTGAAGTTAGGTCAGTACGCCCCTGTATTCTTGACTGTTCGTTCCAGAAAGAGTATAAAGCTTAATAAAGGTACGCAATCGGATGTCACGGCACAAAGAGTTTGAGCGGGGCGAGGCCCTCCAAAAGGCGATGGAGGTCTTCTGGTCGCGCGGCTACGGGGCGGCCTCTATCCAGGATCTAATTGAGCACATGGGTATTAACCGGCAGAGTCTCTATGACACTTTCGGAGATAAACATGCGCTTTATTTACAGGCCCTCGACCGCTACGGCGAGGTAGAAGCTCGCAGGATATTAGAGTTCCTGGAGCGACCTGGCCCGGTGAAAAAGACCCTGCGACAGTTATTCGCCGGCGTCGTGGAAGGATCGCTCCGCAAAGGCCAACGGCGCGGCTGCTTCATGGGTAACGCGATGTCGGAGTTGGCTGGGCGGTGCAAGGAGACTGCGGCCAGGACTTGCAGCAATATGGCCGCGGCGGAGGAAGCTTTTTATCGGGCCTTGCTGCGGGGGCAGAAGGAGGGTGAACTCAAAGCAGTTCGCGAGCCTCGCGCCGTTGCGCGATTTCTCTACTGCAACCTCCAGGGTCTGGTGCTGATGGGGAAGTCCACGCAGGATCGCAAGATGTTGGAGGATGTAGTAAGGGTCACGCTCTCGGTGCTCGACTAAGAGTTTTTAACCCGTTCTGGAGTGGGAGTTCCAAAACGGTAGGCCCCGACCCCTGAAAACGCCGGTTTGCGTGAGGGAGACATCATTATTGGCTTTGACAATCATCCAACTCGGGGCATCGATGATCTTCACAGGCTCCTGTCCGAGAACCGCATCGGACATAAATCCTCTCTCCAGGTCATCAGAGGTATGGAGAAGTTGAGGCTTGAGGTGGTTCCTCAGGAGTCCAAAGGTCGAAAGAGCGAGTAGACCCCAGAGTTGGGCGAAGATTAGCGGATCAAAGGGAAATGCGTAGGGATTAGCACGCGAAAGGAACGGAGGTAGTAATTGATTACGATTGAACAAGAACAAAGAGGATTTAAACTGATGGATTCGGGCACGCCAACATTTTCCAGCTTGGACGGGGAAGTGCTTGAAGATTCCGTTTTGCCCGAAGACGTGAACGAGGTCCTGCAGCAACTGGAGAGTCCGGCCGGTGGCGCAGAAGATTTGCTTGATGAAGACGTGTCTTTATCTACAGATCAGGATGGTGAGGGCCTGCCGGAGAATGCCGGACTCGACCTTTCCGCAGGTGAATCGGACAAAGCCCTGGACCCGGTCAGGCTGTATATGCGTGAGATGGGGACGGTGCCGCTGTTGAAGCGGGCACAGGAAGTCTCAATCGCCAAGCGGATCGAATCGGGCCAACGGCGCGCCCAGCGAGCAATCTCGCGCTCTCCGATCGCAGTCGCAGAACTATTGACGATCGGTGAGGAATTAGAGGCCAACAAGATAAGCATTCGGGATCTCGTCATTTTCTCTGATGATGAATTCGAGGAGCAGGAAGACCGAGCGGGTGAGTATCTGCATCGGACCATTGCCGGCATTCAAACCATCGGCAAGCTCTACAAGCGCGGACTGAAAGAATCCGTACAACTCCAGGCCGAACACAAACTGAACCGCGGCAAAAAATCCAGGAAGCTATTCCGGCTGAAACGGAAGCTGGCGCGAACGCGCCTGGAAGTGGCGCGGGAGATCGGAGGACTTGCCCTGAAAGAGCCGGCCCGTCAACGCCTGGTGACAGCGGTTGGCGTGGTCCAGAAAGAAACTCGCGCACTCGAGCTTGAGGCCCAGAACCTGACGGAGAAGCTCGGCGGCAAACGTCTAAAGCAGGAAGACAAGAAAGAGTTCAGCAAGCGGCTTCGTTTATCCAGAAGCCGGCTCAGAGAGATCGAAGCAGAGCATCACGTTCCGCCACTCGAGATCAAACGGTCTCAGCGAATGATTGCTATCGGCGAAGCGCAGGCGGCGCAGGCCAAGCATGAACTTACCGAGGCCAATCTGCGGCTGGTCGTCTCGATTGCCAAGAAGTATCAGAATCGCGGCTTGAACTTCCTCGACCTGATTCAGGAGGGAAATCTCGGCCTGATGAGGGGCGTTGATAAGTTTGACTGGCGGCGCGGGTACAAATTCTCAACCTATGCTACCTGGTGGATCCGCCAGGCGATCACGAGAGCAATTGCCGATCAGGCGCGGACCATTCGGGTTCCGGTTCACATGATCGAAGTACTCAATAAGGTCAGAACTGTTTCGCGTGATCTGGTGCGAGATCTGGGACGTGAACCTACCACGGAAGAAATCGCGCAAAGGATGGGAGTCTCAGTAGAGAAGGTGAACAAGGCATTGAAGGCCTCACAACAACCTATCTCGCTGGAGACGCCGATTGGCGAGAGTGGGGATTCTCAGCTGGGAGATCTAATCGAAGATCGATCGACTGTTAGTCCTGCGGACAGAGTAATGGCCGACAACCTTCGTGATGTTGCGGGCGATGTGCTGCAAACCCTGAGTCCGCGAGAGGAGAAAGTCATCCGCTTGAGGTTTGGCCTGGGCTCTGAAGGCCGTGAACACACACTGGAGGAGGTCGGTGCGGACTTTCAGGTTACCCGCGAGCGTATTCGGCAGATAGAGGTGAAAGCCCTCAGGAAACTTCGACACCCTTCGCGGGCGCGCGTGCTCAGGAACTTTATCGAAGGGCAGAAACAGTAAGTGGGATCAGGCTGAAGAGGAACAGAGTTAGCCACGGATTTACGCGGATAGGCGCGGATCAGAACCCAAGTCAAAAGGGCCTTTGTCCCCCTTCCCAGAGGGAGGAGACAAAAAATCTTTTGACTTGGGTTCGGATCCGCGCCTATCAGCGTTGATGTGCGGCCGATCTAACTTGAAGAATATGAGTGCTGACATCAAGGGAAGTGAAGCATTGGCAGATTCATCGCTTAGCGATCCGCAAGCTCTGCGGGTCAGATTGTTGCATCTCCACAAAGAGTTGCTGGAGATGGAACGCGTGCGGTTCGAGCGAGTTTTTGGAAGCGTCAACAGCGGAGAGTTGCTGGATCTGGTTATCAATCACGCACAGTTTGCCTGGCTTCGTCTGATCTCCGCCCTGGTAGTTCAGATCGATGAAATGCTTAATGCAGACGAGCCGCCAACGGTAAAGGACCACCAGGAGCTGCTCGCCCAGGCTCGCTTGCTCTTCACTTCACCGGCTGATGAAGAATTCAAAGCAAAATATCAGACTGCTCTGCAACTTGAACCTGCTGTTGTGATCGCCCACTCGGAAGTAATGAGTCTACTGCGACAACTCTAGTCATAACTTTCTCCCCAGCTGTATCGATCATTCACGAGTCAATCGCGCCCATTCTGCCCAGGCGGTAATCTTCGAAGGCCTGATGGATTTCCGCCTGCGTGTTCATCACAAAGGGCCCATAGCGGGCGACTGGTTCGTTCAATGGCACTCCGGCGATTAGCAACACTTCGAGCGTAGCCTTCGCCTCCGACGGATTTTCGATTCTCACTTCATCACCGTCCTGCGCGAACAGAACCATCTGCCCGTCGCCGCCGTTTTCGCTCTCCGCTCCGAATAAACCTTTTCCCTCGACCACGTAAGCGAAGCCGTTGTAGGCACCCGGCACCTGTTGGCTCGCCACGCCTCCGGGCTTGATTTTGTAGTGCAGGTAGATAATCGGCGTGCGCGTCTCAATAACGGCTTTCTGGCCCATCGCTTCGCCTGCGATTACACTGACTGTCACCAGTCCATCGGCCGAATTCACTTTAGGGATTTGCGAGTTTGGGATCTCCTGGTAGCGCGGTTTCATCATCTTGTCGCGCTGCGGCAGGTTCACCCACAGTTGAAATCCGTGCATTCGTCCTCCGGTACGCGCGAACTCATGGCTCGGCATCTCTGCGTGGACTACGCCCGCTCCGGCAGTCATCCACTGCACGTCGCCCGCCCTGAGGCGTCCGGCGTGGCCCCGGGAATCCTTATGTTCCATATCCCCCGACA
Organism: Gemmatimonadales bacterium; assembly: GCA_040007575.1. Lineage (GTDB taxonomy): Bacteria > Gemmatimonadota > Gemmatimonadetes > Gemmatimonadales > GWC2-71-9 > CAVVWJ01. Next base: position 1,075 of record JBDTUV010000203.1, on the reverse strand, counting down.
GCAGATAGGTCACAGTCTCGAATCCGCGATGCGGATGATCGGGCGCGCCCTTCGCTTCACCCGGCGCGACTTCCATTGGCCCCATCTCATCAAGTAACAGGAACGGATCAAAGTCTGAAAACGACGCCTTGGGGAAAGGGCGACGAACAAGAAAGCCCCCGCCTTCCAGAGTCTCGATACTGTTCACAATCCCTGCGACTGTGCGGGCTCCGGCCGCGCGCGTCCCCTTATTTCCCAATGCTTCACTCACCATCGACATAAGTCTCCTCTCCTTACCAGTTTGTAGGGGCGTCCCTCCGTGGGCGCCCCTCTTAACCCAGGAAGGGGGCCCACGGAGTGACGCCCTCATTACCCCAGGGAGGGGCGCCCACGGAGTGACGCCCCTACAAAGCCTGCCGCCTCGTACCCAATCTTCTTCAATAGGCCGATAAGCGTCTTGCGCTCCGCCCGGGTGAGGGAAGCGGAAGCGAGCAGTTCCATGTCGGCAGCGTGATCCGCATAAGCCCGTGTGATCACCTTCCTGCCTCCCTTCGTCAAATGAACTATCCGCGCCCGCCGGTCGGTACCGTGCGCGCGTCGCTCCACCAACCCCTTCGTCTCCAGGCGGTCGACGGCGACTGTGATCGAGCCGCTGGTGAGCAGAACCTTTTTCCCGATCTCGTTAACGGGAAGCGGCCCTTTGTGCAGCAGGGCTTCGAGCACGGCAAAGTCGCTGCCGCACATCTCCAGCCCCAGAATGCTTTTCTCGGCGTAAGCCTGAGCCGCCCGCGACGCCTTCCACAAGACGAGGAAAACGTGCACCCCACTCCCGCCGCTCAACGATTCCATTTTACCGTTCCTCTGTAAAGTATCTTGAGGTCAAGATACATGACGCGAAGGGAGGTGTCAAGGAGGGAGGGCGTCGTTTAGCCAGATTGCTGTACCAGAGTCGCGGCCCGATTCGAAGACCACGTCTAAGATCGGCATTGGTTCGTGTTGCTTCGTGAATTTTTGTGTTTTTTCGTGGATCGTGTGCTTAGGATTCGGAGGCACACCGTCCACGAAATACCACTAACTACACGAAAGAACACTAACT
>JBDTUV010000202.1:0-5368 GCA_040007575.1 Gemmatimonadales bacterium | reverse complement strand
TCCTCTCCACGCCGTACTCTCGTTCCCACCTGGGCCCGAACCGACGTCACCACCCCGGCTGCCGGGGCGGTGAGCAGCGCGGAGCCACCCGGCTTGGGTCCGAGCCGGCCGGTGAGCACGAGCTCGTTGCGCATGGTGTCGCGAGCCACCGTAGCGATGTCTACCGGCACCCTGGTATGCGCCCCACCCGCGGCTGCCGGATCCGGAGTGCCTGGGCCGCAGGCCAACGCCACCAGCACCAGCGCTCCGATAGCTGATTTCATCGGCCGGCTCCCAGCAAGGCCTCCCAGTCGGCCAATGCCGTCTGGTAAGCGAGCATGTCCTGGTTGCCGGCGAGCGCCGCGTCGCGCTCGCTTCTGAGGGCATCGAGCACCGGCAGCACCCCGGTCTCTCCGGCCTGATACGCTCGCAGCGCTCGACTGCGCAGCGCCCGCGCCGCGGGCAGCAGGGTGTCTCGGGCAAAGCGGGCGCGGAGGCCGCTCTCCTCCAGGCGGACTCGCGCGGCTTCCAGCCGACGGACGGCATCGAGTCTGGCTTCGCGAACGCCGGCCGCAGCAGCCACTGCACGGGCACGCGCCTCCGCCACCGCGCCGGCGCCGTGCTGCCAGAGGGGAAGGGGGATCGCCACCCCGACGACCGCGAGGGCTCCTGCATTCGGCGTGCTCGGGTCTTCCCACTCCGCGCCGGCCTGGAGCGTCGGCAGCGGAATGTTCCCCACGCTCGTGCTCCTGGCCAGCGCGGCGGCCGCTCCGGAATCGGCGATTGCGGCGCGGACGGCGGGAACCTGTTCGATAGCTACCGCGCGAGCAGGCGGGTGATCCAGACCTGCGTCGAGCGCTCCGACTGGAGCCGGTGGCCGGGCAGGATCGGCGCCAACGGCAGCGGCCAGATCGCTGGTCGCTACCCGGGAGCCTTCCCGCGCCGAGGAGAGGCTCTGCCGTACTCGGGCGGCCTCTGCCTGCCCCTGTTCCGCTTCAAGCATGGAGATGTCTCCCGCCCGAAGCCGCGCCGCCCCGATCCGAGCGACTGAATCGGCCAGGGCGGACTGGGCAATGGTGAGGGTCTCCGCTGCTTGTGCCGCCCTCGCCGTGTAGAACGCGACGCGCACCTCTCGTTCCTGATCCGCCATCGTCCTCGATGAATCGGCCAGGGCCGAGCCGATGCCATAGCGAGCGGACTCGCGGTCACGGCCACGACGCAGCAGCCAGTCGAGTGGCTGGTCTACCAGCAGGTGTTGGCGGGGGAACGATTCCGAATGCGAGTAGGTCACAGTTGGGTTGGGCACCGCCCCGGCAACCCGGTAGGCGGCACGAGCAGCGGCCACGCGGGCGGACGCTGCAACGACCTGCCCGCGGGATGTCCGGGCACGGGACAGCGCCTCCGCGAGGGTGAGGGTATCGGGAGGCGGTGACTGCAGCAGCAGAGCGGTCAGGAGCAGCATGGTTTCGCATCGCTGAAGATGTCGACGGGCGTTACGTCCAGGCAGGAAACGTGTATCCCTCAGGGCTGGAACGCGAACGTCCGTGACCAGGGTACGATATGGATATCGGAGGGTGATAACAGCCCGATGACAGACGAAGGGCGGGAATCAGTGAGGTGCTCGACGTAGCTCGGCCGTCAGCCCGGCATTCCAGCTCAAGATGGTGCCCTCGAGCGTCTTGCTCACGATGGCATCATTGTATGACTCGATGATCGCTGCCAGCCGCAGCGCAGCTACCGCCGCGAGGTCCGGGTCCGGTGTCTTGCGTGCGACCAAGAGGCATCCTCGGTCTCGGGGAGCTTTCAACGTAGAAGGAGCCAGGTACCCGCGCTAGCTTCTAGCTACCTCATCGCACTTCCGGCATTCCAGCAGCGCGTGGAGACGGCTCTGCCGACCCTGTTCGCTCATCACCCAGCTGCGAACCTGCCAGGGCGGATCATGACGCACGTGCTGAGTGTGGCCACACTCCAGCTCGGCCACCCAGTGCCCCTCCTCATCCTGATGGAAGCCCCCAATGTGCTGTTGCATACAGTCACCACACCGGCGCGCCGGACTCCTCGGTACCCCGGGCGAGTCTCCATCCCAGCGTCAGCACCCCCAGCGCCATGGCCACCAGCACCAGCTCGCCAATCCATGAGCTCAAGTGCAACGCAAGGATTAGGAGGGCCGCGGCCGCATTGACCGCGAAGTGCAGCGCGACGGCCAGCAGCAGCCACCGCAGGCCGCCTCGCATCCAGACCTGGAGCACGATCAGTGAGAGGCCCACGTGCGCCGCCATCGCGCTGGCGCGCTCCAGCACCGCGAGCAGCACCTTCCAGGTCTGGAGCGCGGCGGTCTGCTGGCCGACCCACTCGAGTGCCGGCCCTGAGGGAAGCAGCCCGCGGGATGCCATCACCCAGGCAACGAGGAGGCTCGCCAGTGGAAGTCCGGCAAGCAGGATGGCCTCGAGGGCACCATGGCCCAGGCCGAACATCACTCCGATGCGGACGCTTCGTTCTTTTTGCACCAGGTACCGGTAGCCGACCCAGCGGCCGATTTCCTCGAAGAGGCCGGCCGTCAGGGAGGAGAAGAGGAGAAAGCCGACCAGCCATTTCGGGTGCTCTTGCACCCAGCTGCCCAACGGGATTTGCCAGGGAATTCGGAGGATCACCTGGGAGACGAGGAAGACAAGCGCGCCGGCTCCGAATGCGGCCAGGGGTGCGCCGCTCCGGCGGCGCCACCAGAGGCCTGCGAGTATGGGCCCTGTCAGGCACACGATTGCGGCCACCGCCAGCGCGGTGCCCCGGACGGGGTCGAACGGCACGGCAGCCGTCAATGCCCCCCTGCCTGCGCCATGCACTCCAGCTCGAGGCGCGCGCCCAGGGCGAGGCCGCTGGTGCCGAAGGCGCTCCGGGCCGGCCGATGGGAGCCGAAGAAGGTCACGTACACCTCGTTCATCGCCGCCCAGTCGCCGATGTCGGCCAGCATGACGGTACACTTTACCACCCGAGCCAGGCTGGATCCGTGTCGGGTCAGCGCAGCTGCGATGTTGCTGAGCGCCTGCCGGGTCTCGGGGGTGATGCCTCCCGGCACCAGGTGCCCGGTGCTGTCGGTGCCGAGCTGGCCGGAGAGATACAGCATGTCGCCCACCCGGACGGCCTCTGAAAACGGCAGGCTGCGTTGACCCGACATGGGAAAGAACTCGGCGGCAGGGCTCCGAGGTTGCTGCGCGTCGCAGCCACTGAGCAGGAGGACCAGACCCAGGCAAGGACCCCTCATGCTTCGGCTTCCCGAGCTCGCTGCTCGGTGTCGGCATCGAGGATAGCGCGGACGGCGGCGATCAGTGGTTCATCGGCGGTATGGCTCCGGCCGTACTCCAGGTTGAATCGGTAGTCGAATGCCGGCGGGTTCTTGCCCTGGGTGTGCTGCATGATGGTCTCCAGCTTGTCCAACCCCTTTGCCAGCCGGGCCTCGGGCGATTCCGCCGCCTCGTACTCGTCCCACAGCGCCACAATTTCCGACTTGAGCGCCGGAGGTAGCGGCTCCAGGATGGTGAGGAGGTGGCGCCGTTCCTCGTCGCCTTTACCGGTGGCGAGCCCGACAGCCCTGCGCCTCGCTTGCTCCGGGGCGGGCACATCGCCTCCCACTGCTTCACCCAGATCGTGCACCAGGCAGATCTTGACCAGCTTGGCGAAATCCACGGCAGGAAACTCGGGCGCGAGCACGAGCGCCATGAGACAGAGGCGCCAGGTGTGCTCCGCGACGCTCTCCTGTTGACCGTCGGAGGTGTAGGCGCTCCGGTGCGTGGCCTTCAGTCGCTCGGATGCGCGAAGGAAGTCGAGGACGCCCGGGAGGTCGGAGGGGTGCATGGTTCCGAAAGCTACTTCCGGATATTCCGCATCGGAACGTGTTGATCATGAAAGAGCCCGTCCGAAGGACGGGCATTAATGGGTGCGTTTACATCCATGCGATCGGCGTGGCTCAGCTCGCCGCGAGTACGACAAGCACCGCTTCCACGGTTGCGACCTCAATCTCGGCCGACCAGATCTGCACCTTCCCGAAGTACAGATGGCGCTTGCGACGGATTATCCCCTTCAGTTGGAGCGCTGGGGTCCAGGGCTCTACCGGACTGTGGAATTCAGCGCTGGTCCGCACCAGTCGCGGACGTCCCCTCGTCCCTTGACCCCAGGCCCAGAGCGCGATGAGCTGGCCGGCGGCCTCGATCAGAAGAGTGCCCGGGAAGATCGGATCGCCCGGAAAGTGCTGCCGCCAGACCCAGTGATCCGGCCCGAGCTCTACTTCTCCCTCGATCCCGATTCCTTCAAGGGCCGTCACTCGCGTGATCTGCCGCATCTGGGCCACGGGAAGAAAGGTAGTGTCGAGATCAATGAGGCTCGTGGGAGTCGGTGCGGTCGAGGCGTGAGACATTCTGGCGCTCCAGGACGTGAGGGCCTGCGGATCGAAGTCATTACATCTCTACGCCCCGGTTCTCACTTTGGATCTTCGCAACGCATCATTTCCTCAGATAGATCCGAAATCTCGGTTTTCGACGCATTCAGGTGACGCGGATCACGGACACTCGTTCGCTCCGGCGATTTATTGCCGGGTCGGTTCGCGCCGTCTCCCACCTCGGGTTGCTCGCGAAGTCCCGACTTCTACTCTGGTTCCCGCTCACCGCGTGGGCGTGCGGCGCTCGCCTTTAGGGCGGCGTGCGGGAACCGTTCAGCGCATTGGAGGCATAATGAACTTACCGAAGGAGCGGTATTGGGGCACAGTGGCCGTGCTCCTGCTTACCGCGGCCGCCTGCTCCCCGCGGAGCAGCGAACGTGCGGATACCGGCCAAATCGATAGCGCGGCAGCAGAAAGCTCGACCAGTGGCGCTGTTGCAGAAGCCCGGACATCCGCGGCCGCGCCAGACCGGCAAATGCAGGCGGTCCTGACCGAGCTCGAGGCACTGCACCCCAAGCCGATTCCCCAACTCTCCGCGGCCGCGGCTCGCAAGCAGCCCACCCCGGCGGATGCGGTGAAGGCGTTGCTGAAGAAGGAAGGCAGGACCACTGCCCCGGAGCCGGTCGGCAATGTGACCAACCGGACGATTCCTGGTGCTGCCGGTTCGATTCCCATTCGGATTTACACCCCGCAGGGCGCGGGGCCGTTTCCCGTAATCGTCTACTATCATGGCGGCGGCTGGGTGATTGCAGACTTGGACACCTACGACGCCTCCCCACGCGCACTGACCAATCTTGCCAACGCTGTGGTGGTCTCAGCCCACTACCGCCAGGGACCGGAGCACAAGTTTCCGGCCGCGCACCAGGACGCCTTCACGGCGTACCGCTGGGTGCTGGCCAATGCCAAGTCGTTGAAGGGAGATCCGTCGCGGGTGGCGGTCATGGGCGAAAGCGCCGGTGG
>JBDTUV010000201.1:0-5395 GCA_040007575.1 Gemmatimonadales bacterium | reverse complement strand
CCGTGTTTGGGCCTTGAGAGGGCCCCGTCCTAGTCCCCTAGACGATAGCGCCGTGGTGGAAGGCGATGAGCTATGAGCTATGGGCTATGGGCTCAGCACACCGGAGTAGCCAATTGCTCCCAGCCATTTCCCACAGCGCCAATCCCACAGCCACTCACCTTTGAGGCTATGCACACTGGGCTAATTCCGACGGAGCTTTGCCCATAGCCCAGAGCCCATAGCCAACAGCCCCCGAACAGGCCCGGCAGGACTCGAACCTGCAACCCCCGGTTTTGGAGACCGGTGCTCTACCACTTGAGCTACGGACCTCTGCACCAGCCCCCAACCAGTGGCTCTCCGCAGGCGGACCGGCACCTACCAGGGTGGCTGACGGGGATTGAACCCGCAACCTCCGGAGCCACAGTCCGGCGCTCTAACCAATTGAGCTACAACCACCACGGGAGCCTGCGCCCCGTTAATAGAGCCCGGGAAAATATCGCTCGGAGCGGGGCCGGGTCAAGGCCAAAAACGCCGCGCGAGCGCGTCTGTCTCACGGCCTACAGGTACCGGCACCCCATCGAGCGTGGCCACCGGCACCACCCCGCGGACCGCATTCACCAGGAAGAGCGGCATGCCCTCGATGTCCTTCAGGGTCGACCGTCGCTCCTCCACTTTGCCGACCAGCTCGGTCACCCGGGCTCGGCCCACACCGGGAAGGATGCCAAGCTCGAAGGCTGAACCACACAGCTGGTCGTAGTCCCACCAGAGCACACTCCAGATCGACGTTTCCGCCACGAATCCGCCGGGGGTGAGGAGCAGCGCGTCGTCCGCACCGGCAACCCGGGCCGCATCGAGCGCCCGGTCGAACTGGGCTCTCTCTGTGGTCTTGTAGGCGTAGGAGTGGTGGGCCACCTTCGAGACCACGAGCTTTACCGGCGTGGTCGGCCCGGGCAGCCGTTCGCTCACCTGCACCCCGCGCATCCCCACCTCGAGCCGATAGACCCGATCGTTGCCGCCTTTGGGCACCTCCAGCTCACCCGGCAGTGGAATACCCAGTGCCTTGCAGCTGACCGCCAGCCGCCGCAGGTGGAGGTACCACAGCGGAGCCTCTCCGTTGCGGATCCGCATGGTCTCTATCAACGACGGAGGTGTGTGGCGCATGCTCAGGTCACCGGTGCTTCGACTCGGCGCTCCGCCCAACTCTTCGCCGTGGTGGCCGCCAGGATGATTGCGCCCCCGGCCATGGCCCAGATGCCCGGCACCTCTCCGTGCACCAGCCACGCCCAGACCGGATTGAGCGCCGGCTCGATGAGCAGGATCACCGACGCCTCCAGCGCGGGAATGTGGCTGATCGCGCTGGTCACCAGCACATACGCAAGAGCGATCTGGAACACGCCCAGGTAGACGAGCACCGACCAGTCGGCGATGGAATGCGTGCCAAGCGGGAGGGCAAACGGCAGCGTCACCAGAAAGGCGGTGAGATTCCCCGAGGTGACGGCCGCCATGGGCGAGCCCCGTCCCTCCCGGGCGGTGAGCCAGCGGAGGCCGAGCACGGTGAGCGCCCAGCAAAAACCGCTGACGAGCGCAAGCAGGTTGCCCTGCACCGGATCCGGAGCCGTCGCAGCGGGCAGCTCCACCCCCACGAAGAAGAGCCCCAACCCGAATGCCACGGCGAGCATGAAGCCGACATCCTGCCGCCGCACCGACTCCTTCAGCAGCCAGGGCGCCAGGATCAGGAGGTAGAGCGGCGCGGTGGACTGCAGGAAGATCGTGTTGGCGGAGGTGGTGAGGCGATTGGCCAGCACGAAAAGCGTGAGACAGGCTGCATACGCAAAGCCGACCAGGACGGCCTGCAGGGTCCAGCCTCGACGGGCACCGGGAGCCATCAACAGGAGCGTGAGGGCAGCAAACCCGGAGCGCAGGCTGGCGATCTGCCATCCGGTAAAGGCGGCGGCCTTGATCGCGGCACCCCCGGTCGAGAAGAGCAGCGCGGCCCCGATAAGCTGGAGGCGGGCCTTCGTGGAGGCGGTCATGGGAACAAGGTAATGGGTGCAGTGACCCAGGCCACACCGCCCTGCGCCTCTCGGGTGCCAAGTTGTGCATCCGCCGGATCGATTGGATCCTGGCACCAGAGCAACTGCGAAGGTTTCAAGGCTTAACCGGAGGATGCTATGGAGACCGAACCCAGAAACATCACGCCTGCAGGAAAGACCTACACTGTAGTGAAGGGCGACAGCCTCTCGAAAATCGCCAAGCGCGAGTACGGCGACGCAAGCAAGTGGCGGCAGATTTACCAGGCGAACCGGGACGTGATCGACAATCCCGATTTGATCGAGCCAGGACAGGATCTGATTATTCCGGAGGAGTAGGGCGGTAGGTACAGGGGCGGTAGAAAAGAGGCGGTAGGTGTTTCTTCCGCCTCTTCGTCTACCGCCTTTCCGCCATTCTCGCCCACGCTACATTTCCCCGCCATGCGGACCATCATCGAGCCATTCAAGATCAAGTCGGTCGAGCCCATCCGGCTGACCACCCGCGACGAACGCGAGCAGAAGCTCCGCGCCGCCGGGTTCAACGTCTTTCTGCTCCGGGCGGAAGACGTCCTCATCGATCTCCTCACCGACAGCGGAACCGCCGCCATGAGCTCGGAGCAATGGGCGGCAGTCATGCGGGGCGACGAGTCCTATGCCGGCAGCCGGTCGTGGTACCGCTTCGAGGAGGCGGTGCACGACATCTTCGGCTTCCGTCACGTGCTGCCGACCCATCAGGGCCGAGCGGCCGAGCGGATTCTCTTTGCGACGCTCTGCCGGCCGGGGCACATCGTGCCCAACAACACCCACTTCGACACCACCCGCGCCAATGTCGAGTTCACTGGGGCCGAAGCGCGCGATCTCGTAATTCCCGAAGGGCTGGTTCCGTCGGCGCGACATCCATTCAAGGGGAACATGGATGTCGAGCGGCTGAAGGCGCTGATCGCCGAGGTCGGTCGTGAGCGCATACCGCTCTGCATGCTGACGGTGACCAACAACTCCGGCGGCGGCCAGCCGGTGTCGATGGCGAACGTGCGCGCGGTCTCGGCTGTTTGCCGGGAGCACCGCATTCCGCTGTACATCGACGCATGCCGGTTTGCGGAGAATGCCTACTTCATCAAGCTCAGAGAGGAGGGATACGCCGGCCGGACTCCGATCGAGATCGCCAGGGAGCTCTTCTCCTACGCCGACGGTTGCACCATGTCGGCCAAGAAGGACGGCATGGCAAACATTGGAGGGCTCCTCGCCACTAACGACGAGGTCCTGGCCTCGAAAGAGCGCAACCTCCTGATCCTGACCGAGGGGTTCCCCACTTACGGTGGGATGGCAGGACGCGACCTGGACGCGATCGCGGTGGGCTTACGGGAAGCGCTGGACGAGGACTACCTGCTCTACCGGATCACCTCGACGACCTATCTCGGCGAGCACATCTCCCGGGCGGGTGTCCCAATCGTTCAGCCGCCGGGGGGTCACGCCATCTATATGGATGCGGCGGCGTTTTTCCCCCAGATCCCTGCGCTTCAGCTTCCCGGACAGGCCCTCGTCGCCGAGCTGTACCGTGAGGCGGGCATCCGTGCGGTTGAGATCGGAACCGTGATGTTTGGCCGGCGAGACAGCGACACCGGTAAGGAGACGCCCGCGTCTATGGAGCTGGTTCGTCTGGCAATCCCGCGGCGGGTCTACACCCAGAGTCACATCGACTACGTGGTGGAGGCAATCCTGGAAATCTGGAAGCGGCGGGCCGAGGTGAAGGGATACCGGTTCGTCGAGCAGGCTCCGATACTGCGGCACTTCACGGCGAGGTTTGAGGAGTTGGCGGGGCGGCCTCGCTGATGGTATAGACCTCCGTCCGCACCGGCCGGAAGCCTCGTTTCAGGTAATTCGGAAGGGCCGATGGATGATCGAGCGTGCAGGTATGCAGCCACACCCGGCTCGGGCCGAGCGCCCAGGCTTCCTGAGTCGCCCGGGTGAGGAGATACTTGCCCCACCCGCGGCCGATGTAGGCCGGGAGGAGGCCGAAATAGGCGATCTCCACCGAGTCGTCATCGTGCTCTCGAAGCTCGAAGTAACCTGCCGAAGCCTCGCCTACCGACAGGAGCCAGATCGAAACTGCGGGGTTACCCAGGTGACGTTCGACGGTGACGTCGGTCCAGACCAGCCGGTCGGTCCATTGAAAGTCACGCCCCACCTCGGCGTAGAGGTAGCGGAAGGTGGCCGGGGAGCAGTGCTCCAGCCGCTCGATCCGGGGCCCAGGGGCGGGAGCGGGCACCGGCCGCAAGTCGCCTGGGGCCTCCATCTCCAAGTACGTCCGCGTTACCTCGGTGGTACCAGCCATCCATACTCCGCAAGCAAATGGGCCCCGGAGTGTATCCGGGGCCCGTTTGGTTTGCTACCGGACCGCCGGCTTACTGACGCGCTGTCGTGTCCGGGACGGCGCGGTTGGTCATGGCACTGTCGCCTTGAACGGTGGTCGTGTCGTGACCCATGCCCGTGCTGTCGGTCATAGCGCCCATCCCACTGCTATCCGGGACTGCGTGATTGGTCAGCGCACTGTCACCCGCGACGGGCGTGGGTGCACCCATTGACGTGGTGTCAGCCTGCCGCACCACGCTGGTGTCGGTTGCCCCGGGGCGTTGCCCCATGGTGCTGTCGGTCGGAACCGACGCGGTGTCCGTGGCGGTTACGGCGGCGTTGCCCTTGTCCGGGGCCGCGCCGGTCTCGTCCTTGGACCGGTTGGCGCAGGCAGCTGATACAGCAGCCACAGCTGCAAGAATTAGCAGTTTCCTCATACGACCATTACTCCTGTTTGCGTGGAACCACCCCGAGGCCGTCGAGTGATCGCCCGAGGCCGGCTCAAGATTGCGGGTCCAACTTGAGCTATCCGCCCGTTTCCCACTGGGTCGCGGATCACATTCAGGCCTGCGAGGTTCATTGGGGGCAACAACAAGCGACCCCGGGAGATCCGGGGTCGCCTTGTACTACCCGCTAAGCTTACTGCTTGGCGGTGGTGTCTGCCGGAGCGGCTGACGTGCTGTCGGCCGTGTAGGCAGTGCTGTCACTGGCCTGAATTTCGGCCTGGGCCCCGGTGCTATCTGCCCCCATCTTTGCCTCGGCCGACGCGGACGTGGTGTCCGACATGACAGCCGTGGTATCCGCAGGCATGGCAGCTGTGGTGCTGTCGGCCGCAACCGACGCGGTGTCGCTGGCGGTTACCGCGGCGTTGCCCTTGTCCGGGGCGGCACCGGTCTCGTCTTCATTCCGTCCTGCGCAGCCCACCGCGAGAAAGGCCGCGGCGGCCAGAATCAAAAGGTTTCTCATTCGTACGCTCCTCGAGCGAAGGGACCCTGCCCGCCTGAGGGTCTCTTTCGCCATTGTTCATGTGCCGCGGG
>JBDTUV010000200.1:0-5429 GCA_040007575.1 Gemmatimonadales bacterium | reverse complement strand
CGGCTGAGCGCGAGGTGCGCGACCTCGACCCAAACGCGCGGCCCGAGGACGGCTTTCTGGGCGACGACTGGGGTCCGGGCGCTTCACGGCCAAGGCCGCCAACTCGGTTGTAGCCACCGATCCTGCTGCCCGCAATCCACATGAAGCTGGGCGAATCACCTCTGGCCCCCCCGGAGCGGGTGCCCCTTCCCCCCGCCCACTCCCGGTGCTGGGCTCGTAAGTCTCACCCATCGCTGTACCTCTGCGAGATATAGCCGCAGGATCCCCCCGCCGGTTTCCGGTACAGAACTCGCCTCTCATCTCCAACACTCCCAGGAAAGACCTCAGCGTTTTCCGTGCGCTCCCTGTAGCGGGGACGTTGTTCGTGGCCCCGGTCAACCCCAACGGTCAGGAGCTGAACCCGCAATGACTACTCGCCGGATCCCAGGGCTGGTCACCGCAGCCATCGCCATGCTGGTCGCCGCCGTACCGGTCCGCGCCCAGAACAATGCGAGCGCCACCGTCACCGCCACGGTGCAGCAGCCGATCACCGTCACCAAGAACAATGACCTCTCCTTCGGCAACGTGTTCCCCGGCATCAACAAGTCCATCGCGGTCACCGCCGCCGGCGCGGCCAAATTCACCACCGCCGGCCAGGCGAGCACTCCGGTCAACCTGACGTTCACCATCCCTGCCACTATCGCCAGCGGCGCCAACACCATGACTCTGAGCACCTGGACCGGGCACTACAGTGGCGTGGACCTCCCGAACGGCGGCACCAGCTTCACCCCGAGCTCCTCTGCCACCAGCGCCACCCTGAGCGTCTTGGGTAACCTCTATGTCTACCTGGGCGCAACCGCAGAGCCGACCTCGACCCAGGCCTCGGGTAGCTACACTGGGAACATGACAATGACGGTGGTGTACTTCTAGGACGTCGGTAGAAAGAGGTGTCAGTGTGAGATTCAAGAGGCGCGCCGCGGCTGCTTCAGCTCTGTTGCTCGCCCTTACGGCGCCGGCCGCCAGAGCCCAGTCGCTCATGGTGGGCTCGCCCGCCATCGTCATCGACGACCGGACACGAACGGGGGCGCTGACGCTCATCAATGACGGGATCGCTCCCGCCGAGGTGAGCGTCTCGACTTTCTGCGGTTATCCGGTGACAGATTCGGCCGGGCGGATGTACCTGCGCACCTTCGCCACGGTGGACGACAGCATGCCGTGCGCGGCCCAGTGGATCCAGAGCTTTCCCAGACGGCTCCGAGTCGAGGCCAAGAGTCGGGCGACTGTCCGGCTCCTGGTCACGCCTCCAGCCGGACTGCAGCCCCGAGAGTATTGGGCGAGAATCGTCGTTTCCGCGAAAGCGGGCCAGGTTGCCGTCGGCGGCCTTACTGAGGCCTCGGCCATCCAGGCATCGCTGGCCCTCGAGATCCGCTCCGTGGTGGGGCTGTTCTATCGAAAGGGCGCCCCGCGCACCGGAGTTATGCTCGACCAGCTGCGCGCGGTAGTACAAGGCGATTCATTGGTGGGCCGTACCCTACTGACCCGTCAAGGCGACGCCGCCTTCGTGGGCTCGCTCAAGGCGGTCCTGCGGGACTCGACCGGCAAGGTGCGCTCGCAGAGCCAGCTGCCCCTGGGGGTTTACTACACTCTCGAGCCCAGATTCGCGCTCGGAGTGGCGGGGCTGCCCGCCGGGCCCTATGAGCTTGCGGTGGAGGCGGTGAGCAGCCGACCTGATCTGGCGCCCGACATGCTGCTGCCGACGCTCCCAGTCCACCAAGCGGTCAAGGTGATGCTGCCATGAGGAGTCGGGTGGCGATGCTCGTAGCTCTGGCCCTCGTGCTGGCTAGAGCCGAGGCCGGTGGGCAGGTCGTCGCCATGCGCAATCTTGCCTTCGGCACCATCCTGTCCGGAACCACGACGGCTGTAAGCAAGACCAGTGCGAGCTCTGCCCAGTGGCGATTTACCGGCACGTTCCCTCTCGGGGGCACCGCCTTCCTGACGCTTCCGACGACACTCACCGGCCCCGGTCCCGCTATCCCGATCACCTTCAGCACTACCGACGGGCAATACAACACCGTGAACAATCCTGTCGGAGGAACCTCCTTCAATCCCCACAACTCGCAGTCGGTGCCTGCGCTTTTCAACGGAACCGTCTACGTCTGGCTGGGTGCCTCGATGAGCCCGCCGGCCAATCAGACCCCGGGGACCTATGGTGGTACCGTGGTGCTGACCGTCACCGGCATGCTGTAAGCGGGCGACGGTGTCACCCCAGCTCATACTTCATCCCAACTTCGGCCTCGTTCTCACGCTGCTGACCGCCGTTACGGCAATGCTGCCCAACTCCCGGCCGGCGGAGTCTGGGCGAGCGTCGCTTGGGCCAGCGGAACCGGTACAAATTCCGCTGACTTTCCCGGCTGACACTCCATTTCGTCGGCCTCCCAGGACACCGCCGTCGCTGCCGGCGCTGGAGCGCGTCGCCTCGGAGCCCGCGCTTCCTCCGGGTGTACAGACCGCCATTCCTGAACCGGCTTCCGAACCCGCCAACCCGGCCGTGCCTGAAACCGAGGGGGCACTTCTCGAGATACAGCTGAGTCGGGTCGCGCGACGCATCCTCAAGGCCTACTGGCTGGGTGACAACCTTCTGCTTCCTCTGGCTGCCTGGCTCGAGTTTGCCGAGGTGCGCCACCAGGTGATCGGGGGCCGGATCACCGGGCGGACAGAGCCCGGCATGGTCTCCTTTACCATCGATGGCGACTCGGGCACGGCTCGCATGAACGGCGCCGCCATTCCGCTCGGACAACATGATGTCAAGATGGTGAAAGGCGAGCTGTATGGCTCGCTGGGGCTGATATCCCAGCTCTTCGAGCTGTCCACCGCGATCGACCGAGAAGGCGCCGCAGTGCTCATTCACAATCCCGAGGGCCTTCCCATCGCACGGCGCATCCAACGTGACGCGGCCCGTTCGATCCAGGTCGGCGGCGAACCGGGGGTTGCACCAGAGCTGATTCACCGGGGCCCCGAGCAAGTGCGCTCCGGTTTGGTCATGGCCTATGAGGTGCGCGGCTCCAGTCAGAACCCGGCAGCTACGACCTCGTATGGCCTCGGGCTGGGTATGGGCCTCGCCGGCGGATCTGCCGTCCTCTGGGGGCGGGGCACCGGAGAAGCTCTGCCCCAGGTCGAAGGCGCCTGGTCGCGCGCCTGGCCCGGACAGCGCTGGCTGACGCAGCTTCGCCTGGGTGACGGACCCACGAGTGGTCCGCGTCCGCAGATCTCCCGAGGGCTTTCATTTACCAACGCGCCCATCAACCGAACGCTTCTGGTGGAGGACTTACCCTTCGCCGGCACACTGCCACCGGACTGGAGCGTCGAAGCTTACCGCGCGGGGCGTTTGGTGGGCTTCGACTCCGTCGAAGCGTCTGGCCGGTTCTCTCTGACTTTGCCGATCCAGTACGGTGAGAATCCGGTCGATTTTGTCGCCTACGGGCCCTTCGGCGAAGTTCGCACTTTCAACCGGACCTTCCGGGCCTTGCCAGCGATGGTGCCCGCGGGAGCCCTGGAGTACTCCGTGTCCGCCGGCGCCTGTAACCGGTCACGCTGCAGTGCTGCGGCCAATCTGGACCTGCGTTACGGCGCGTCGCGGCGCTGGACTTTCCGAGCCGGGCTCGATCAGCGCCGGGGCACAGATCGGGGTAGTCTCTTCCACCCCTATGCGGGCCTCGTTGCCACCCCGACCAACGCCGTCGGCATCGAGCTCGAAGGTGTGGCTAATCTCCTGTACCGCGCCGGTCTCCGTTTCGAACCCTCGATCCATCTCCGGCTAACTGGTGACTACGTCTCCTACGCGGACTCCGGCAGCACCTCACTCTTCCTCCCGGCAGGAACCCGGGAACAAATGTCACTCTACGCTCGGATCATGCCCGGCCGGCAAACCGGTGCAATGATGTTCGAAGCACAGGGAACGCGTACCGTGACAAGCTCAGGCCCGCAGAGGCAGGTGCGTGCCGGGGCCGCCATGCAGCTCGAGAATGTGGTCCTCCGGCCTTACCTGCGGGCCGAGCGGAGCGTGGGGGGGAGCGGAAGCTACTTAGGACTGGAAACCACGGTCCTGCCTCTGCGCGCGCTTGGTCCGATATTCGGAGGGTTCTGGCTGCAGGGACAAGCGGAAGCCACGACGGGCGGCTCCCCCACCAGCGCCGGCATCGTGATCGCGAGGAACCTGGGGCGCCCGTTCAGGATCGAGGCTGGCGCCCGGTGGGAGCGAAATTCCGCCGGGCCGGTCTTTACTCTTTCCCTGGTCTCACAGCTCAACGCCCTGCGCTCGACCTCTATAGTTACCGCGCCTTCCGGCGGAGGGCAGGCGCGTCTCGATCAGTCGATCGGAGGATCGGTCGTCTGGAGCCAGGGAAATAACGGGTTGGCTCTGTCCAGCGAGCCTTCACTTGATCGCGCTGGAATCGGTGGCCGGGTGTTCCTGGACCTGAATGGAGATGCCCGGTGGGACGAGGATGAGCCGCCACTTCCAGGAACCCGGCTTCTGGTGGGCAACCAGTGGGTGAAGGCCGATTCGTCAGGCCGATATCGGATCTGGGGCGTCGCCCCTTACGAGGAGGTGCTGATTTCAGTGGACACCACGAGCCTGGCCTCTCCCTGGTGGGTGCCCCGCTTCGCCGCCCAGGCAGTAACGCCCACGCCCAACGTCATTCGGAGCGCGGACGTCCCGATCGATATCGGTGGCGTTATCGAGGGGAGCCTGATGATGGACGAGCCGACACCGCAGCCGTTGAACCGTGCGCTCGAGGTCGTGCTGACCGAAGTAGGGAGCGGCAGGCGGACTGTCGTGGAGTCGTTCACCGACGGTGGATTCTATCGGATGGGACATCCGCCTGGTCGCTACGAAGCGACGGTGGAACAGCGGCAGCTGGAGCGGCTTGGTTTGCGGGCCGACACCCTTCGCTTGGAGCTGAAGGGCGGGCAATCGGGGGCCGAGCCCGGGCCAGTGCTGTCGAACTTGCGCCTGGTGCTCCGACCGCTCCAACCGAGTGAGCCGCCTACCGATCGCTGAGGCTCAGAGGGATCGCGCCTCAGCGCGCCGCCTGGCGCTCTCCCTACACGTCCAGATTGCTCACGTACTTCGCATTCCGCTCGATGAACAGCCGGCGGGGCTCGACCTCATCCCCCATCAGCTCGTCGAACAGCTTCGACGCCTCCACCGCATCCTCCATCGTCACCCGTAGAATGGTGCGGGTGGCCGGGTCCATGGTGGTGCGCCAGAGCTGATCCGGATTCATCTCACCCAGACCTTTGTAGCGTTGGATATTCACCGAGCCCTTCACCTCGCCGTTGGTGAGCCGCTTGGTGTACTCGTCGCGCTCCGGCTCGTTGTAGGCGTAGTACTCGTCCTTCCCCTTGGCCACCCGATAGAGCGGCGGCTGGGCGATGTAGACGTAGCCCGC
>JBDTUV010000199.1:0-5485 GCA_040007575.1 Gemmatimonadales bacterium | reverse complement strand
TGGTGTCCGTGGGTAGAAGATCACTTCCACCACGGGAGGACACAATGAGAGGAACAGCACGAGTGCTGGCGGCGCTCGCCCTGCTGGGCGGATGCCATGACGGGCAGATTCCCAGCGAAACCACCCAATCTCAGCTGCCGGCAGCGGCGAACCAGGCGCTGGGAGCATCGGTTCACCAGGACCTCGCCACGCTGCGGCGAGTAACTGCGTCCTTCCATCAGTTCGCCAGGGCAGCCGCCGCCGGATGGTCGGCTCCGATCACTCCCTGCATGACTGATCCGGACGGAGCCGGCGGGATGGGCTTCCACTATGGCAATGTCGGTCTGATCGACGGATCCGTGAGCGTTGCCGAGCCGGAGCTGCTGCTCTACGAGCCCGAGCGGAATGGGCGGCTACGGCTGGTGGCGGTCGAGTACATCATCCCGTACGGCTTCCATGCGCGCGATGCCGCAGCCCCGGTGCTGTTCGGCCAGGAGTTCACCAGGAACGACGTGTTTCAGCTGTGGGGACTCCACGCCTGGGTGTGGAAGAAGAACCCGAGCGGGATGTTCGCCAACTGGAACCCCAAGGTGACGTGCGAGCACGCCACCGCCACAATGGCCATGACTCACTAGCCGATGCCACTACTCACCGGAGAGCGTCAATGCCGAAATACATCATCGAGCGGGAGATTCCCAACGCAGCGGCCATCCCGGCCGCGGAGTTGAAAGCCATCGCGCAGCGCTCCTGCGCGGTGCTTCAGCAGCTCGGTCCCAGCATTCAATGGGTGCAGAGCTTCGTGACCGAGGACAGGATTACCTGCGTGTACATTGCACCCAACGCCGACATCATTCGCGAGCATGCAAGACGAGGGGGATTCCCCGCCGACCGGGTGCTCGAGGTGGCTAGTATCATCGATCCGACCACGGCGGAGTCGAACGAGCTCGCGGCTACGGCGGAGGCTTAGCGGGCAACGGTGGTTGATTTCGACGTGCGAGGCCTGGTGCTGCCACAGCGGCGGCATCGGGCCTTGTGGAGCCGTGGGGCGAGTACAACATAATAAATGGCAACGCCGACGAGGGTCCAGACGGCCTAGATACCGAACACATTATCAAGGGCCGCCGCCCGCCAGTCGCTCCCGTAAAGCACGGTAAAGAGCAGGCTCCCTTCTGCCGCGGTTCCCTTGGCGTAACAGATGTGCTCGATCCGGGAACGGAGTCGTGAAATGCCGCGACCGCGGACGCTTTCACAACCCAGCGGGGTCCACGTCTGTATCGCCTTGAGCATGCCGGCAATCAGCTCCCGTCTGGGCCCAGGGAAAGAGGCCCTGAACTCCGGCGTCACCTCCGCCGAGTCCCTGCCCGCAGCGATGTCGCCCAGCAACTTGTCGATCGGCGTGGACGGAGTTGCACCCGGGAGCCGGGTGGGCAGGAGATGCGGTGGGATCAAGGCCGGCTCGAGCAGCCCCGCGATCCCTAGCGCGATGCTCTCGGGCTTTGCCTGCGCCAGGTTGGCCAGCACAATGACGGTGAGGTCGAAGTCGGGATAACGCTGAATGGTGGCCTGGAAGCCGAGCCAGGCGCCGCTGTGGCCGATCCGCCGATAGCCGCGCTGCTGAGTGAGATTCCAGCCGAAACCGTAGGGGTAGGTGCCACCGTCGTTGAGCCGGACCGGCGTCCAGATCATCTCCAGTCCGGCTCGGCTGAGCAGCTTCCCATGGTTGAGCCCGATTGCCCATTGCGCCAGGTCGCGTACGGTGAAGCTCAAGCAGCAGTCGGCGGTGGAATTGATCGAGGGTGACACCCAGTCCTGATTCTTGAGCGTGTCATTCACCAGGTAGTATCCGGCCGCCCGGTTGGGCACGATGTCCGCGTCGGAGTTGACCCGCGCAGCGCGCATGCCCAGGGGACGGAACAGGCGCTCCCCCAGGAAATCCCCGTAGAACTTGCCGGTCACCCGGTGGATGATGATGCCGAGCAGCGAATACCCGGTGCTGCTGTAGCTCTGACGGTCTCCGGGCGTGAATCCGAGAGGCTGGGCGGCGGCCGAGTGTACCATCTCGGTCTCGGTGTAGTCTCGCCGCCAGTCCAGCGCGGTGTCTTGCGGGACGCCCGACGTGTGGGTGAGGAGATGCCGAAGCGTGACCCGGGGCCAGACGCCCGAGCCTTCGGGGAGATAGCGCACGCTTGGATCGTCGAGGCCGAGCCTGCCCTCTTCGGCCAGCATGACGATGGCCGCTGCGGCGAACTGTTTACTGACCGAGCCAACCGGATACACCGTGCTGTCCGTGGCGAGGACGCGGTGCTCCAGGTTGGCCAGGCCGTACCCACGGGCCAGGAGGACGCTGTCGCCGCGCAGAACGGCGACCGACATCCCCGGGATCTGCTGGCGAGACAGCTCAGCCCTGATGAAGCGATCGACCGCGCTGGGGATGGAAGGCGTCTGTGCCGCCGCGCTACTGACGCTGACGAGCAGGATGATGAGAGAGCTGGTTGCGACAGTCGACATGATCACCCCCAACCTTCCCCGATCAAGCCGGTGCGCGCCCCGGTGGCCGCGAGCGAGTGGGCACGAAAGAATGAGTCGGCCTGGGCAAGCGCGACGTCGCGGGTGAGCGACTGCTCCAGGGGGATGATCGGCAGAGCGCGCAGAAACAACCACGCGGCGACCGCCACGGCCGCGATGGCGGTCGCGCCGACAAGAGTGGCGAAT
This sequence comes from Gemmatimonadales bacterium, assembly GCA_040007575.1. Lineage (GTDB taxonomy): Bacteria > Gemmatimonadota > Gemmatimonadetes > Gemmatimonadales > GWC2-71-9 > CAVVWJ01. The sequence goes on along the minus strand of JBDTUV010000199.1, from coordinate 2,794 downwards.
CTCGATGGCATCAGAAGAAGATGCAGGGGGCGGTCACCGGGCGACAGAGAGGCCCCAATCGCCAGTCGCCAGTCGTCAGTGGCCAGTTGCCAGTCGCCTGCTGGTGACTGGTGTCTAGTGGCTGGTGACTGGCCGCAGCGTGAGGCGGGCGAGGTCAGGCAGGATGGTGGAAACGTGAACCGAAGAGATCGGAGACACACCGCACTTCGTCAGTTTGTTTCTCGCAATCCCCCTTACCTCATCCCGCACCTCAGAGGAATGCTTCGCAATCGAGCAGATCTCGCCATGCCGCCGAGCGGTTGCTGAATACAGCAACACAGTCCGTCGCGAGGCCACAAGTGCCCCTGAACTTCACGAGCATTGGGGACACAGCACGACGCGAACCGGGTTCTCGGTCTATCCTTGCGGCTGGTCCGAGCTCGCGACAAAAGATGGCTGAGTCTGACGCAAAAGCGCACCAGAGCCGCCTATTTCCCCCCTGTTGCAGCCGAGTCAGACGCGTACCTTCTCTGTAAGCCTCAATAATCCCGGATCAGCCAGCATCCTGAGAAGCAGTGGCGTGCTATGACTTCGTCGACTTACCCACCTATGCAGGGCCGGGTTTTACTGGAGCAACTCGCGGCGCTCATAAGGGGTGGCCCCGGGCTGTTCGCTGTGGAGCCGGTTCTGACGGTACGATCACTTCTAGCCGAGGCAACTGACGGCGAGCTCTATCATTACGGGTCTGTAGTGACAGTCGGAGAAGGTGCTTCTAGTGCGGCTGACCAAACTAGGGTTGCCAACCATCCCGTGGGGTATGTCAGGCTTCTGGAGCACACGCGTAGGAGCGATTCAATCGCTGCAACAGACCACCTTTCTTTGCTTCTTACATTCTGGACTCGACAGGAGAAGGAAGCCTTCTTTGGAGGGTTCACCGGTAACTCCGCCGATTGTCAGTGGTACCCGAGCAGAAGTGTCTGGCATAGCCACCCGTGCTGGACATTCTCCATCATTGGAGAACGCAAAGCATCCGGTCAGGCAGATTTTCGTAACGGTCCCGTACTCGATGAAGACCTGCCATTCTTCGCACCTAGTCTTGAGAAAGCGGCGGCGACTTGGCTCGGACAGCACGTTCCCGCGGGAACAAACAGGTACTGGGTCGTCATTCCAGATCTTCGTGCCAAGCTAGCCGACATTCAGGTAGATGGCACCAAAGTTCGCGTGACTGTTAGCCGCCGAACCACTAGCAAGCTGATCAGCGCTATAGAGAGTCAGAGCTATGAAGGCGAACTGGAAACCAAGGTTCAGGCCTTCAATAGCAATCAGGTGGAGCTTGAACTCGGACGCACGCCACGAACGCTGGCTGTTTATCTACACGACAATGAGAAACGACTCATAGATCGTTTTGAGGAAACCGAAAAAGAGACGTCTTGGAATAAATGGGTACTCTCTCCGGGACGTCCTCTGGGCCCCGGAGTGTCCCAGCTGCAGGACGCTCGAGATACAGGGGAAGGGCAACAAGTGGAGTTCAAGCCATTGGTATTGGCGGGCATGGGAGACAGTACGAGTGACGCCAAGGTGCAGGAAATAGTCGAGACCGTCGTAGCCTTTGCAAACGCCGGGGGTGGCTCAATCTTCCTCGGGCTCAACGACTATGGCGATGTCAGCGGCACTCTGGCCCAAGTCAACAGGCACATTCGTGGCGCCGCGGGCGGAGATCAGGATAGAGCAAAAGATCTATTCGTCGCCGAGCTCAAGAGCATCATATCTGCTGATATCGCCCCGTCGTTGCGACTCTCATTCGAGTGGATTTCCGCAGGGGAATACCTTGTACTGCGGATAGATGTTCCAGCCGGCATTGAGCGACCATATCACACAGTAGCCCAGAACCGCTTTTTTGTTCGTAGGGGCGCCACGAATCGCCCGATGACGCGAGATGAGCTTGAACGCGCCTTTCGTTAGCCTTGCAGGTGCCTCCAGAAGCCAACAATAGTTCGGCCTCCAGGGCCCGAGAATCCTTAAACTCGCGGCAGGTATATCACCCGTGGAATGCGACTGAAGGTGCCAGCGGGTGCTCTGAAGATCCGGTCGCCGAGAACCAGACATCGAGACCATTCAGCTGGAAGGACTGCTCAGGATCCGTTTGTGCGAGCCCTGGGATATGATGATCATAGTATCCGCTCCTTAACGGAGCTGGCCATCGGTTCCAGTGGCTCAGCCATCATAGGTGGGTTACTGGATTGATAGATTACTTGCGGCGGGTCGATAGGGAGCCCGAACTGAAGGAAGCCAATCGGTCCTAGGCGAGTCCACTACCCAGGCTAAGGTGAATGACATGTGTATCTATTGCGCCTCCCCAGTGCGAGGCGTTCCGCACGCTTTCCCCGAAGCTGTGGTGCAGTACGAACTTTTGCTGCCACGAGGGGCCATCTGCGACCCATGCAACCATTACCTGCGGAAGCTGGATGAAGCGCTCGCACGCCATCCGGCAGTGGCATACGCAGTCAAAGCGTCGGCCTTCCCGGTAAGCGCGGCAAACCCCGCAGCCACGTGGCAACATGGATCGCGACCCAACCGACGCGAGCTTTGGAGTCGACATTGGGCCACTAGGCGTTGAGTGGCATGAGGACGGTAAGCATATTGTCATCATCAAACCTATTCTCGATTCGGAGTTTGACCTTCGCCGCTTCCGGCGTGCCCTCCACATGGTCGCTCTCAACTATCTAGCTCACGACCGGGGAATCACTGCAGCACTCGACGCGAAGTTCGATGCCGTACGCTCATATATTCGACGACCCAATCGAGGACAAGCCTG
>JBDTUV010000198.1:0-5500 GCA_040007575.1 Gemmatimonadales bacterium | reverse complement strand
GACAGGTGCCGTTCGACGATGGCAATCTTCTCGTTGACGATCTCGTCGCGCTTGCTGCCAGTCTCATCCTCGAAGAGGCGATCAAGATCACGCCAGATGACGATCGTACCGGTGTCCGCCATTTTTTCAACGAAAGGCAGCTCAGCGATTTCATCCGGGCTAGTGGACGCCTTGGGGCAGTACCGTCCCAGGATCCAGCACCCACCTACGACGCGGGGTGCCAGAGAGGGCTCGGACGTGAAGAGGTAACGAAGACCGGCGGCGCCGGCGCTGCGGAGTACTGCATCCGAGATCTCGCCTCCGGGCACCGCGGCGGTCAGGCATGGCTCGCCCAGCATCTGAGCGAGGATGTCGCTGCTCTGGCGCCATTCGACGACCATCCGTTCCCGGTCGAGCTCCCGATAGATGTCCGGGTGAGAGTGAGAGTGGCTCCCAATCAGGTGCCCTGCGGCTCGGAGCTGCAGTATCTCGCTCTGGTCGAGGAACGTGCGCCGTCCGATCAAGCTCGTGGTGATGAAGAAGTGACCATGCCAACCGCGGCGACTCAGCTCAGCGGCGGCCCTGATGGCACTCTTGCCGCCGTCGTCGAAGGTCAGAAGCACGTGCCGGCCCGGCTTCGTGAGATCGACGTCGGTAATCAGCGCCGTTCTCGGACACGCCTGGGCGATGCGGTCGAGGTGATCGCTAAAGAGACGGGTGCCGAGCTTGAATGGCAGAGCGCCATTTCGCTGGAATCCCGATTCGCTGGGATCGTCCGTCACGTCGTGGTAACCGAGGCTTGCGACCTCAGTCCGGCGCCGGGTTGTGCTCACTGCGGGCCTTTCCTACCTTTTGACAAGAGTCCTCCAAATCGTCATTGGTACTCTTCCCACGAACATCCTTCTCGGTAGTCCCTGATGCTGCTTCGGGCGCGCGAGTGAGCCAGTCGCCGACGGCCGCAGCTCTCCTCCGCGCGGTGGACCTGGGCTTCGCCCTGCTGTTGGCGCCGGTCTGGGCTCCGCTGCTGTTCCTGGGCGCCGGGGCTGCCGCTCTCCTGCAGGGGTTCCCCGTGCTCTATCGTGCCGAACGCCTGGGGCAAGACGGCAAGGTCTTCCGAATGCTGAAGCTTCGCACCATGGTGCGCGGTGCCGACCGATTGGGCCCCGCGGTCTCCACTGGTAAGGATCCCCGCATCACCCGGATCGGCAGCATTCTCCGCCGCACCAAGCTCGACGAGCTGCCCCAGTTCTTGCATGTACTGACGGGGCGGATGTCCATAGTGGGTCCCCGTCCCGAGGCTCCGGTTTATCTGCGCCACTTCACGCCGGCGGGTCTCCGGTCGCTACAGGCCAAGCCTGGAATCACCGGCTACGGCGCCCTCTATTTTTTCTCGGTCGAGCGGAACGCCCCAACTGCCGATTTCGAGACCCGGTATATCAGAGATCTCCTGCCCACCAAGCTGCTGCTGGACGAGCGCTGCTGGCTCGATCTGCAGTCCCGGCCATTCCGGACCACGCTGACCCTTCTGCTGCTCACGATGAGCGCCGTTCTGCGGAGAGGCTCGACCCGGTTTTCCCCGTCGCAGCTGGAGGCGCGCTTTCTTCGGTAGCCGCAGCGCTACAGCGTGGGGGATGAGCCGGTAAGCTGAAGGACGCCCACGTCAGTCCGGCGGCGACCTCCCGCACGGGCCTCCTTACGACGGCAAATCATTCCCTGCCTCCGCTCGTCGGCATGAACATCCACTGGCGGAGTAACGCGTCCGCTCGTCCGGCGATCACGCCAGGTCGAGATACTCGAATCCATGACTGTGGGCCAACCTCCGGAGGCCCGGCCGTTCGAGAGCTCGGGCCGTGCGGGAGGGTCCACCTGATGGTCCCGTAGCGGGGACACGCATTCCGGCACCAGGTCGCACAGGGTCGCGAGCAGGCCCTCGCGATCTCCGGCGTCCAGATAGGCAAACAGCCGGCTGAGCTTCTGAACCAGCTCGGAGCCGGCGCTCTCGGTCGTCTGGCTGATCCGGATCTTCTGGCTCGAGGTCGGGACGGTTGCTTCGAGGGCGGAGATCAGATCTTCGGTCAGCTTTTCGCCCGGCCTGAGGCCGGTGAAGGCAATATGAACGTCCCTGCCCGGCATCCGGCCAGAAAACCGGATGAGCTTCTCGGCCAGGTCCAGTATCCGCACCGGCTCACCCATTTCCAGCATCGCGATGGCCCCGGCCGCTTCCGGGAGGGAGCCCGCCTGCAGGACCAGCTGCGCGGCCTCTGGTATGGTCATGAAGTAGCGCTGTACCAGGGGGTGGGTGACCGTAAGGGGTCCGCCGGCTGCAAGCTGGCGCTCGAACAGCGGAATGACGCTCCCCTTTGATGCCAGCACGTTTCCGAACCTGACTGCACGGAAGTCGGTGCCGGAACGATGCAAGTTGGGCAGACCGAAAATGATCCGCTCCGCGAGACGTTTGGTGGCACCCATCACGCTGGAGGGTCTGATCGCCTTGTCCGTGGAGACCACCAGGACCTTCCTGGCGCCATAGCGAACCGCTGTCGTGGCCACCAGCAGCGTCCCAAGCACGTTGTTGCGTACCGCTTCCAAGACGTTGGCCTCCATCAACGGCACGTGTTTGTAGGCCGCGGCGTGGACGACGTAATCGGGACTGTGCTGGGCGTAGACCTGCGCCAGGCGTGTCGCATTGGTGATATCGCAGATCACCGGCACCAGATCCAGCGAGGGATGAGCGTCGCTCAGCTCCAGGTGGACGAAATAGAGGTCGCTCTCCGCCTGGTCCAGCAGCACCAGACGCGCCGGCCCGAATGGTGCGATCTGCCGGGCAAGCTCCGATCCGATTGACCCCGCCGCCCCGGTCAGCAACACCACACGGTTCCGCATATCCGCAGCCACCGGTGACAAATCCAGGTTGACTGTCGGTCGTCCCAGCAGATCCTCGATCCGGACATTGCGCAGCTGGTTTACGCCAGAAGAGCCTTCGAGAAGCTCGTGCAGCGAGGGCAGAGTCTTGAACTCGAGTCCGGCGGCGATGCACAGGTCCACCACCCGCCGCATCTCGGTCAGCTCTCCCTGCTCGAGAGCGATGATGGCAAACTCCGCCCGGAGCTTCTCACTCACCCGGGGCAGATCGTCTACTGTTCCGACCACCCGGACTCCGCGGATGGACCGGCCCTGGTGAGCGCCGTTGAGATCCACCAGCCCTACGGGATGGAGAGCACACGTCTCGGCTCGCCGTGCCTCGCGCAGTACCTGCTCAGCCCGTGCACCGGCTCCGATGATGAGAGTGCGACGGCCCCGGGGCGTGGCGAACGGCACGGGCCCCTCGCGGAGCGAGCGGGCGATGAATGGGATCCCGCCGGCGAAGAAGATCGCGCTGGCCCAATCGACCAACAGCACTGACCGGGGCACGCCGGGAAACAGGTGCGACAGGAAGAGCGCCAGTACGAAGGCCAGGGAGCTGAGCGTGACGGCGAGGGCCAGATTCAGGAGATCCTGCAGCCCGAAGTGGAGCCAATAGGCCCGAAAGACTCCTGCTGCGGAGTAGGTCGCCAGCCGCAGAATGACCAGCAGTGGCAGAGAGATCCAGAACATCTGCGCCTCTTCGACCGGCGTGTCGAAATCGAACCGCAGCTCGTATGCGAGCCGGTAGCCAACCACAATGAGGAGCAGGTGTAACGCAGGATCTCGCCAGTAGGCAGCCACCCGCGCGAGGCGCTCGCCAACCAGCAGTCGCGCTCCCGGCACCCGTGCCGCGATTTCCGGAGTGCCGGCGCTCACCGCGCGAACCTCTGCGCTACGTCGAGCACCGCGCCCACGACGTCACTTACGTCGGCATCGGTAAGCATCGGGTGAAGCGGCAGGCTCAACATCCGCTGATAGGACTGGTAGGCCACGGGGAACTGGTTGGGCTGGTACTGGTACTTCTGCTGGTAGTAAGGGTGCAGGTGAATAGGAATGAAGTGCACCGAGGTACCAATGTTGAGCGCGGTCAGCTCCTCGATGAACTGGTTCCGCCCGATGCGAAGCGCACCCAGCCTGAGCCGGAGGACGTACAGATGCCAGGCATGCTCCACCTCGGGCCTCTCGACCGGGACTTCCAGCGCATCGACGTCCTGAAAGGCTGCCGTGTAGGCGGCCACGATCTCGCGCCGGCGTGCCTGAAAGCGGTCGAGCTTGCGGAGCTGGGCAACACCCATGGCGGCCTGGACATCGGTCATGTTGTACTTGAAGCCCGGCTCATCGACCTGATAGAACCAGCTCCCGCCCTGGCCATATCGCTTCCACGCGTCCCGGCTCATGCCGTGGAGGCCAAGCGTGCGGGCCCGTGCGAGGAGCTCCGGAGACCCGGTCAGCATGCCCCCCTCTCCGGTGGTCAGATTCTTCGTCGCATAGAAGCTGAAAGCCACCGGATTGTCGCCTGAGCCGATCATTCGCCCCTTATAGCTCGCAGGCAAGGCGTGAGCAGCGTCTTCGATTACGGTGGCTCCGTGCGTCCTGGCAAGATCCTCGATGGAGTCGAGGTCGGCCGGATGCCCGGCATAATGGACCGCGAGCACCGCACGCGTGCGCGGGGTGAAGGCTGCTTCTATTGCCTTCGGGCACAGGTTCAACGTGTCCGGCTCGACGTCTACCAGCACCGGCTTAGCGCCCAGGTGCTCGATGACATTGGCGCAGGCACAGAACGTCATCGGCGTGGTAATGACCTCGTCTCCCGGGCGTATTCCCAGCGCCAGCAGCCCGAGATGCACGCCGGCGGTACACGAATTCAGCCCCAGCGCGGCGGCCGCCCCGACTCTGTCCCGGAAGGCAGACTCGAACTGCTGGGTCTTGGGGCCTGTGGTGATCCAACCTGATCGCAGCGTGTCGGCTACCTCCAGCATTTCCTCCTCGCCCACAGCGGGGGTGGAGAACAGGAGGAAGTTGGGACGGCGGTTCCAGCTGTCGATGCTGGGACCGGCAGGCAACTCACTGGTGGCTGGCGACTGGTTTGGGTTCACGATTCAGCGGCTAGGTAGTGCGATTGGGAAAGACTGGGAGCGCGCTCGCGCCGTCACCGCCGGCAACCGGCGCGACCAAGAGGCTAAGCGTGGGCATCCGACCCCCTGATTCTCTGATGTGCAGAACGTTGCGTGATGCCGATCTATTCTAAGTGCCGGGAATGCGAGGTTCGTGCCCGAAATGGACACATGGAAGGCCTTGTACTTCAACAGGCTGAGTGGCTTGTGCCAGATTTTGCAGGGGGGTCAGTGGCGAGTCGTCGTTGCGCGAGCGCTACTATTGGAGTCGGGAGTCGGGAGTCGGGAGTCGGGGAGGGACCTACTTGGCGGCTCGCGGAACCCGGGCAAGTAAGTCACGGACGGGTCCTCGGTAATGTGCGTCCGGCTAACCAGCCTCTAATTGCCCATGCCGGGACCAGGCCGTACGTTCTTTTGGTCCCCCCCGGCCCAACCTACGCCCCCGCCGCCCCTGTGGCGCCATGGCCCATGCGTTCCCCGCAACGCTCAGTCGTCTCCTCCCT
>JBDTUV010000197.1:0-5500 GCA_040007575.1 Gemmatimonadales bacterium | reverse complement strand
GGACAGCGGGAAAGCAGTGACGACGGACAGCGGGAAAGCAGGGCGGCAAGCCAAGTAGGCGATGAGCGGGGCTTCGAGCTGCCCCGCTGCCCCGCTGCGCCGCTTAGAAGAGACCGCTCTTAGCGGCCGACCAGAGGCGCGTCAGGCGCTCGAACCCATCCTGCAGCAGCTCCACCTGCTGCGGACTCGGCGAAACCGCCACCGCCGTTTCCAGCTCGGTAGCGATGCGACCCATCTCCTGGCGGCCCTGCTTTGCCGCCTCCACTTTGATCTCCGCCAGTAATTCGGCGATCTTCCGTCGGACCCCTTCATCGTTAGGGACCTGCCAGAGGTAGCTCGCGCTGTCGCGGCCCGCGACGCAGAGCTCTCCCAGCCGGTCCATCAACGGGGGCATCTGTCTTCTCGGAGCTGGCTTGGAATCATCGGGCACTGGGGCCTCCCTGAAAAAATTCGTAGGGCTACAGGCGGGGCCCGCTGTGGCCCTTTGTCTCTGCACGCTCCTGGTGTTGCCCTCGAATGTCACGGCCCAGGGCGCCGAACGGGAGGGTGCAGGTTCCCTGGAGTTGCCGCGCTTCACGTTGCGGGAGATCGTGGCCGGTCGCAACGACACCTTGACCAGGATTCCCGGGCGCTGGGTCCACGCGGCACAGGCCGCCGCGCCGGCCTATCGGGCGACGGCGGCCTACAACGAGGCAGCGAGCCGGAGCGGCATTACTCCCCTCGCGGGCCGGGCCCTTGCTTCCGAGCGCTCCTACCACGTCATGGGACTATACCGCCGCCGGGAGATCACCGCTGCCACCCAGCAGACACTGGCGGCCATCCGGGCAGTGCTCCCCGCCGACAGCACCCGGGTGCGTTTCGATCACCTGTTTCGTCCTCGAGGCGACTGGATCGTCGATCTCCACGATGCCGCCCTCGCCTGGGCTCGAGGCCGGGCGCCCGGGATCGGTTGGAAGACGGCAAGCCGCTCGCTCGCGGCGGCCCACTGGCTGGATACTGGCGACAACCTGGAGGAAGCGGTCCCTCGGGCGCTGTACGGACTGACGGTTCTGGCCGCTTCTGACTCGGCCGCCTTTCGCGCGGCTCAATCGGGCTTGTGGCGAGCCGACTCGGCAGGCGCCGAGGCGGTCCTTCTTTTGCTGGCCGGCTACGCCGAAAGCCAGAACTGGGTGGTCGACGCGCTTCAGTTCTTCCTCGCCCAGCCCTGGATTCCCGATGGAGGACAGGGCCGCTCGCTTGCCGACTACGTGCGAGACGATTGGCGTCGGGTGGGAAGCTCCACGGCCGCCCGGACGCTGCCGGAGATCCGGCCTCGCCTGTTCGGGTATCCTCAGGCGGTTCCGCATTACGGGGTTCCGCCCGCGCTGTTCCAGCATCTGGTCAGGGCCGACAACCAGAGCGCCAGGGACTGGCTCGAGCGCAACGGTCAGGCGGGGCTGCTGCGCACGCTGAGATGGCTGCCGCCCGGAGACACCAGTCTCGTCCTGCTTCAGGTCGGCTCGGAAGCTATCCGCCTGACCACCGTGCCCCGGCAGTCACGAGAGAGCCTTAATGGCTTCCTCGAGCCGGGCGACGCCATCGCCATCGACCCGGGATACTCACCTCTGCTTGCGTTGGGGACAGTGGTTCATGAGTGGCAGCACCTGATCTTCCGACAGCGGCAGCTGGAGAAGTTTACTCAGCAGCTGCCGCTTCGGTCCGCCGCAGTAGTCGAGCTGCCTGGAATCGAGCCCTACCTCGCGGAGGGGTTCGCGGAGTGGAGTACCGAGCGTATCCTCACGCCGTTGGTAGCGAGGTGGCCGTTGATAGGGCTGGGAGAGCGGGAGAAGCGGGCCGGTCTGATCCAGGAGAACGGCGACGACCAGCACTCTATCGGGTATGCCCTGGTAGAAGCCCTAGCCGTTGAGTTGCCCGATCCTGCGGCGATCACGAAGCTGCTTCTGCGCCATGCGGCACAGCCGTCCGCCCTGGCGAATGAAGGCCGCTTGATGCGTGCATGGCGCGCCTACGCCGGAAAGCCCGACCGGGTGTTTCCGGTGCCAGCTTCGAAAATCCTGGTCCCCGAAATCACCTTCACGATCGAGGACGGCCAGCCTGACGTTGTCTCCAGCCGGATTCTCATCCCGCCGCGGACCAAGGTGGGGCGCTGATGCGGTGTGCCCTGCTGCTCGGGCTGCTGCTGGCCAGCCGCCTGGCCGCCCAATCCACCCGCCCTGAACGGACCGGCTTCAAGGAGACATCGTCCCATGCGGACGTGCTGGCCTTCCTGGATTCCCTCGCCCGAGTAACCGACGAGATCAGAATTGCCACGCTGACTACCAGTCCCGAGGGTCGGCGAATTCCCTGGGTGCTCGCCGCTCGGCCGCTTCCATCGGGTCCCGCCGAGGCCCATCGCGGGGGGAAGCCCATCGTGTACCTCCAGGCCAACATTCATGGCGGCGAAGTCGAGGGCAAGGAAGCCGCGCAGATGCTGCTGCGAGATCTGACTCGGGGCCCCCTTAGCCGGCTGCTCGACAGCCTCGTGCTGCTGGTAGTGCCGATCTACAACCCGGACGGCAATGATCGGATGGGACCTGGAGATCAGAATCGTCCAGGCCAGAATGGCCCCTCATTGGTGGGGCAGAATACCAACGGCTTGTGGCTCAATCTGAACCGCGACTACGTGAAGCAGGAGGCGCCGGAGACCCGGGCGGCGGCCGCGCTGATCGGGGCGTGGGATCCCGACCTCTTTGTCGATCTCCATACCACCAACGGCAGCTATCACGGCTACGTCCTCACCTACTCACCAGGCTTGAACCCCAACCCCAACCCGGCCACCGATTTCGTGCGGGACCGGTTCCTCCCCCTGGTGAGAGAGCGGATGCAGCGGCGGCATAGGCAACAGATATTCCCCTATGGGAACTTCCGGAACCAGGATCCCGACTCACTGACGCTTGGCTGGGAGACGTACGATGCGCGCCCGCGCTTCGGCAGCAACTGGATGGGACTGCGCGGGCGGCTGGCAATCCTGAGTGAGGGCTACAGCAACGCCGATTTCAGGACCAGAATCCAGGCCACGTACAACTTTGTGTTGGAAGTTCTGAGTCTGGCCGCCGAGCAGCGCTCGACCGTCAAGGCGGTGGTTCAGGCCGCTGGCCGGTTCAAAGCAGAGTCTGTCGCGGTGCGCTCGACGCTGGCGCCCCCGACCGTCCAACCCGTGATCGCCGAGATCACCAGGTCCGCGGGCGAAGGGACCGGCGGTTATGCGCGCCGGCAACGGACCGGAGTCTACCGCAGCATCCGGATGCCTGTATTTGACCGGTTTACTGCCGCCCGAAAGGAGCTGCTCCCGCCGGCGTACCTGGTGCCGACGCGCCTCCGATCGGTGATAGACCTCTTGAGGCATCATGGGATCGAGGTTGACTCGCTGATCCAGCCCTGGCGCGGTCCGGCGCAGGCCTTCGCGATCGAGTCCCTCGCCGTGGGCCCGTTGTTCGAGGGGCATCGCACTGTTCAAGTAGAGGGCCACTGGGACGGCCCACCGGCGGACACGAGTATTACCGCAGGCTGGTATCTGGTGCCTACCACGCAACCCCTCGGCATGCTCGCGGCATACCTGCTGGAGCCTGCCTCGGAGGACGGTCTGGTTACCTGGAATCTCCTCGACCGGGAGATCGGTCCCGGCACCAGCTACCCCATACTTCGGCTCCGTTCCCGGCCGCTGCTTCCCGCCATAACCCTACCATAGCGCCTCGACCGTCATGCTAGATTTCAGCCCGGCACCCGGCTGCTTCCATTCAACTGAGGATGTTTGTACATGACCGCTCGTCCCGCCGCACAACCCGGGTCTATCGTCATCTGGTTCTGGGAATGGACGAAGTCGATCCTGGTGGCACTCCTGGTCTGGTTCTTTCTTCGAACCTTTCTGGTCGAGGCGTTCCGGATTCCGTCGGGCAGCATGGAGAACACCCTTCTCATCGGCGACTTCCTCTTCGTCAACAAGGCCCTCTACGGCGCAGAGGTCCCGCTCATCGGGGCCCGACTCCCCGCGGTGCGTGAGCCGCACCGCAACGACATCCTGGTATTCGACTCGGTAGAGGACGAGGGACTCAAAGTGGTCAAGCGGCTGATCGGCATGCCGGGCGACACCCTCAGCATGGAGAATGGAGAGCTGTTCCGGAATGGCGCGCGGGTCAACGAGCCTTACGCCGTGCGTTCGGACCCTACCCGTTCCGAGGATCCCATTCAACGCGCCAAGATGCGCGAGTGGCAGCTACCCCACCTCGTGAACCGCGACGAGGCCACCTACCAGCCCGACCTGCAGGAATGGGGACCGATCGTGGTGCCACCCGACTCGTTCTTCATGATGGGCGACAACCGGGACAGCTCGTATGACGGGCGCTACTGGGGATTCCTGCCGCGGGCAAATGTGCGAGGCCGTCCGCTGGTGGTCTACTTCAGCTACGACCCGAGCAGCTGGCGGGCGCTGCCGTTTGTGACGGCGGTCCGGTGGAGCCGGCTGTTCACAGCTCCGAAGTGAGCGTTCAATGCGGCCGGGGGGCTTCGGGGAGAGAAGAACGGTTAAGTGTGCGGGGGATGTAAGCGGCGGTGCGACTGCACGCCGGGCAGTGGAGAGTGACTCGTCCGCCCTGGGCATCTTCGGCGCTGGATCGCTCGGGGACCCGCTCCACTTCTATCGAGTTGCACGAAGGACAGACCAGAGGTTTCTGGTCCCGATCCGCCGCGATCAGAATCAGCGCTTCCGGTGCCCGGTATTCCTTAATGCCCCGACGTCCCACGGTCGGCCCTTCCAGTGAGGTATGTGGCACGGATCTGGCTACCCCACTTGAGCACGCAATTTACCGGTTATTCAGTGGCCGCGCAAAGGCTCGACGGCCTACTCGTTATCATGTCGGAGTCATATCATGCGCAGCTCCTTGCTCGCATCACTGTGTGCGCTGCTGTTGGTCTCCTGGGTAACAACCAGGGCAGAAGCCCAGAAGGTCCACGAAATTCGTATGGACGCGAACCCGGACAAGGACATCTTCCGGTTCACTCCCGCTGAGGTGAACGCGCGCCCCGGTGACGTGCTCCTTTTCAGAGCGGTGAGCGGCACGCCTCACAGCGTCGTCTTCGAGAGTGCCGGGCTTTCGGGTCCGGCTCGTGAGGCGCTCAACGGGGCGTTGAGCCGTCGTTCCGCCGATCTCAGCAGCCCGCTGCTCACGCCCAACGGCGCCGAGTACCGTGTGGTGGTTCCGGCGCTGCCACCAGGCAACTATGCCTTCTTCTGTCTGCCGCACCGGGCCTATGACATGCGGGGCGTACTCCAAATAATGAAGTAGTTGTCACTACTACTAGCGTCGGACTGTCTCCAGTGCGAGAATTCCGTCCCTAGTGGGCACGACTCGGCGCCGGGTTGGTTGCCCTTGAGCCCGGACTGATGGCAGTCAAGGAGGACGCGTGGTTTCGGAACTCGGTGGTTCACAGATCTCGACGCTGCTGGAGACCCTTCCAGGCATTG
>JBDTUV010000196.1:0-5506 GCA_040007575.1 Gemmatimonadales bacterium | reverse complement strand
CCCGCCTTTTCGTTGACCTGGACCTGCACGATGTTCGCACCCAGGCGGTATTCAACCGGGTCCTCGACCGTGACGATGTTGACGCCCTCACCCTGCACCACCCGGAGAGCGGAGTAGAGGGTGGTGGTCTTCCCCGAGCCGGTAGGGCCAGTAACCAGGATGATCCCTTCTTTATGGCTCAGGAGCGACTTGATCGACTTCTGCTCGTCTTCCGCCATGCCGAGGGAGTCGAGGCTGAGCGATGTAGCCTTCTGGTTCAGGATCCGGATGACCACCTTCTCGCCCAGGGAGGCGGGAAGGGTCGAGACCCGCAGGTCGATGGGCTCGCCGTCGATCGAAACCCGCGCTCGCCCGTCCTGCGGCCGGAGCCGGTCGGCAATGTCGAGGCCCGACATGATCTTTACCCGCGACACCAGCGGGATGCCGGCGCTCCGCGGGATTTTCATGGCCTGGCGCAGCACTCCGTCGATCCGGTATCGCACCACCACTCCACCCTCGATTGGCTCCACGTGGATGTCGCTCGCGCGGTTGGCGACCGCATCGGCGATCATCATGTCCACCAGTCGCATGATGGGGCGCTGGCTGGCCTGCTCCGCACTAGCGGCACTCTCTTCTTCCTCCTTGATCTGCTGCACCTCGAAGTCACCGCCGATGCCTTGGAGGAGCCGGGAGACTATGGTATCCGTCTCCCGGTACATCTCATCCAGCTTCTCTCTGATCTTGGAGGGGGAGGCCAGCAGCATGCGCACTTCGCGGCCAGTAGCGAAGGCGAGCATCTTCTCGGCGTCGAAGTCGAACGGGTTGGCGGTGGCCACTTCGAGGTAGGAATCGGTCTGCCGTACCGGGACCACATTGAACCGCCGGGCAAGCTGCTCGGGCACGGCGGAGATGAGCTTGACGTCCGGCTTGCTGATGTCGGCCACTGAGAAACGGAATCGGGCGGCGATGGCCCCAAGGATCTGTCCGTCGCTCGCCAGCTTCCGTTGCACCAGCATCTCCCAGAGGGACACGTCCGGACCGGCTTCCTGCCGCAACTCCGTTACAGCCTCCGGGGTCAGCAGAGTCTCGAGAGAGGGCACCAACCATTCATCGGTGAACTGCATGACGACTCAGTGACGGTGAGGAGCTGACAGGACGGGCAACCAGGGGAGCCAAGGGAAAGATAAGAAGGTTACAGCAAGCCCCACCAGTCCCGATTGATGTCCACCGTCACCCCCACGCCACCATCCCGGAGCCCGACGCCGACCTCGACCCGCAGCAGGCGCATGAACCACTCGAGCGCCACGCCAGCCACGGGGCGGATGCCGCCGGTACGGCTCCAGGGCAAGCCGGGCAGCGGCTGGGCGGCGTAGCCGGCGGAGACGAAGGGGGCCAATGTCATTCGCCGGCCGGTGGATGCGAAGGACCCCAGCCTCAGGGCCGGCGCCGGCACCTCGAAACGCCACTCCAGGTGCGCCAGTGCGACGCTCCTCCCGCCATACGCGCGAAACGGCTCTCCAACCAGGGTACCTCGGCCCCCGATTACGAAGCTGCGATGGGGCGGGAGCCGGTCGCTGCCGGCACCGACATACACTCGCGACAGCAGCACGCTCCCGCCCAGGCTCGCAAGCCATCTCCCGGACGCCGTGGCACGGACATAGTCGCCAACGCCTTCGCCAAACTCCAGCGCAAGCCGGCCCTGAAGATCCCGGCCGACCGCGATGCCGCCGCTCGTGCGCTCGAGACTGAGCCGGGCCACCCGATGCGTGCCGGAGCCGAGCGGAGGGTTGATCCTGTAGCTGCCGGCCGCGGGCGAGGCGTTCACCGCGACCGACTGGCTTTCTTCGATGCCCAGGCTCAGCCCTAGCGACGTCCGCCCGCCGAACCGTTGGCGTGCGGCGAGCTCGACTGTATGGAGGAGGACGTAGTCGCCATGATCCTCTCCCGCCTCCTGCGACAACACCGAATTCACCACCGGCGCGATCACCGGCAGGTCACTGAAGTCCACGACCCGGCGAGAGGCGCCCAGGGTCACACCCGTGGCACCCATACTCCAGCCGGCCGTGAGCGATCCCCCCAGCCGGTGATCCGACGTGCCATAGGAGATGGTCGGCCGGAAACGAACCCGCGTCCCCTTGACCCCCAGGATTCCACCGAACCCAAGGGTGAGTCCCTGCACCCGGTTTACCCGGACGATGTCGCTGACCGATCCAGCCGCCAGTCGCCTGGAAGACAGACCGCCGAGCGCTCGGGAGCCGGCAAGCCGCTCGACTTCGGCCCGGAGCGCTTCCATGTCCTGCCGATTGACCGGTTGCGCGACGCCCGCTATGGCCTGCTCCAGTGGCTCGCCCCAGGTGGAGTCCGATTTTCTGGCCTGGAGCAGCCCACCGATCGCCGGACCCCGAAAGAGCCCGGGTGGGATGTCGTGGTTGAGGTCGTACTCGCTGATTTCCCAGCGGCCACGAATGATCCCACGCGCGGGAAAGTCGAGCCAGCTCACCCGCCGGCGGATCTCCACCTCCTGGTGGCGCGGCAGCCAGTAGCGGTTCTCGTAAAGCGCACTCTCGAGAACGATGCTGATGTCCTCCAGCTGGCGATCGAGGTACGCGGCGGGAGTGAAGCTGAAGCGAAAGCGGACCAGCTCTGCCGTAGCTACGTCGATGTACAGGACTCCGACCACCAGCGGACGGCTAAAAGAGCGCGGCCGCACCTGGACCTGGTAGACGGTGACCTCGCCGCCGGCAGTGTGAATGGCCAGCGAATCGGAGAGAGCGTAGTCGTACGCTTCCAGGCCCTCGGGCGACAGGGGATGGATCGCGTCCCGCACTTCGTCACCCTCGCCGATCCGGATCAGGTTGCCGAAGTTGTCGGTGACGATGCCGAGGTGATCGCGATGGTAGCTGATGTCGGTCGGCAGGAAAGCCCCATCGCGCCACCCCAGGATGACCTGCTTGCTACGGTCGGGGGCCCGCCAATACACTTCCACGTCGAGCTCGTCCGCCTTGACCAGCCGCGGCGGCTCGGTCAACCCCTCTCCAACCTGGGCCAGGAAGAAAACGAATCCGTGCGCCCTTGCCCGGTAGCTCGTGAGCGCCGAATCAGCCTGAAAAGCCAGCCTTCGATCCACCGCTCGATTCACCAGCGTGAGCGTCCCCGGCGAGTTCCATTCTTGGCCAGTGAGAGGGGAAACAGTGAGAGGTGAGAAGTGAGAAGTGAGAAGGGTGGCCGCCACAATCAACGGGACAGGGCAAGACAACGCTCCTCTCTTGGAGATGTTCGTGCTTTTCACTCATCGCCTCATATTCTGTTGAGTCGCCTTCTTACTTCTTACTTCTCACTTCTCACTTCGCGGATGGGCACAATATCCCCGGCGGCGGTGGGGCGAGCAACCTGGCTTCTCATATTGACTAGCGCGATCCTCGCTTGTGGAGGGCGCCAACCGTCGGTGCCGGCGCCGGAAAGTCCGGCAACACCCTCGGCGCCAAGGCTCCTCCCCCTGGCACGGCTCTTCCTGCTGGAGACTTCCGGTCCTCCCCCGCCGGATACCTCCGTGACCTTCACCACGGGCAATCCGCGCATCATCGTCCTCTACCATAGCGGAGAGAGCATCACCTTCGCGCAGCTGAGCTTCGAGGCCGGGGCCTTCGGCGACAGTGGGCGCACCGTGCGGGTCGACGTGCGCCCCCGGCCTGGCATCTACGGGCTGGACCTTACCACCAGCCTGCCCCTGCGTGGCGGGGCGGCTGCAGTGACCTTTGAATACTCCCGCTATTTCTCCGCCCCGGCGCGAGCCAGGCAGGTCTACGGCAGCGACGCTGTATTTGAGCGGGTGCTAGCGGTAGGACAGCTGCTGCCCGATAACCAGGTCGAGCTGCTCCCCTCCAGCAGACCCGCCACCGACAATCTCCGCGCGTCCCTGCCCGCGCCAGGCAGCTACATGGTGGCCGGGCCCCGGTGAGCGCGAGCTTCGAGCTTTTCGCCGAGCGCGCCCGCGGTGGAGGGATGGTGCCGGTGATCCGTCAGGTCGTTCTGGACGGCGATACGCCGGTCACGGCGTTTACCAAGCTGCATCGCGGACCTTATGGCTTTCTCCTCGAGTCGCTCGAAGGCGGCGAGCGCTGGGCCCGCTACACCTTCCTCGCGACCGACCCGCGTGAGGTCTACCGCTATCGCGGCCGGGAGTGCTCCCGCTGGACTGAGGCCACGGGGTGGACGGTCGTCGAGACCGATATTGCGCCGCTGGACCATCTGGGCCGGACCATGCGGCGATTTCCTCCCGTGGAGGTCGCCGGGCTGCCCCGATTCACTGGAGGCGCAGTCGGGTACCTGGGTTACGACATCGTTCGCACCATCGAGTCGCTCCCCGATGCTCCGCCGGACGACCGCGACCTTCCGGATGCGATCCTTATGGTTGCGGATACCCTGTTGGTGCTCGACAACCTCTTCAACCGGGCCACGGTCATTGCCAACGTGGAAGTGCCGGCCGCCGCCGGTGCCCAAGAGTTACGCCGTCTTTTCGAGGGAGCCGAGGCCAGGATCGACTGCTGGCTGGAACGACTCGCCACGCCGACCACCAGCACACCACTTGAGATCGAGCCGTTACCGCCGCTGCCGAAACCATCGGGCCCGTATCCGGACGGCCGGTTCCAGGACGACGTGCGCCGGATCAAGGAGTACATCGGTGCCGGGGACACCTTCCAGACCGTGCTCTCCCGCCGGTTGGACCTGCCGGCACCAGAGCCGTTTCTCACCTACCGCTATCTCCGGGCACTCAACCCGGCGCCTTATCTCTACTATCTCCATTGCGACGACATCCACATCATTGGCAGCTCGCCCGAGATTCTCGTGCGGGTCGAGGAGGGGGAGGTCACGCTTCGCCCCATCGCCGGGACGCGTCCCCGGGGCAGCACTCCCGAGCAGGATGGGGAGCTGGCGGCGGAGCTTGCCGCCGACCCCAAGGAGCGGGCGGAGCACCTGATGCTGGTTGACCTCGGCCGCAACGATGTCGGGCGGGTGGCGGAGTTCGGATCGGTACGTCTTACCGCCTTCATGACCATCGAGCGCTACTCGCATGTCATGCATCTGGTGAGCGAAGTCCGTGGACGGCTCCGGCCCGAGCTCGACGCCATCGCCGCCCTGGCAGCCTGCTTTCCGGCCGGCACCGTGTCGGGTGCGCCCAAGGTACGGGCCATGGAGATCATCGACGAGCTGGAGCCAGTTCGCCGCGGGCCCTACGCCGGCGCGGTCGGGTACGTTGGGTGGGGTGCGCGCACGCTGGACACGGCAATTGCCATCCGCACCTGCGTCATGAAGGGGGACCGGGCGTGGATTCAGGCGGGCGCCGGCATTGTCGCTGATTCGGATCCGCTCACCGAGTGGCACGAGACGGAGGCGAAGGCGAGGGCGGTGCTGCTGGCGCTTGTCTTGGCGGGGAAGCGGGGAAGCGGGGAAGCGGGTAAGCGGGTAAGCGGGTAGGCGGGTAAGCGGGTAAGCGGGTAAGCGGGTAAGCGGGTAAGCGGGTAAGCGG
>JBDTUV010000195.1:0-5510 GCA_040007575.1 Gemmatimonadales bacterium | reverse complement strand
GCCCTGCCGCCGGCATTGCGGATCACATGGGCGTCTCCCTCCTCCAGCCCCAGCGCGCGCGAGGGAATGATTCGCGCATCCATGCAGGTGACTATGGCCAACCGGCGAGCGGGGGGCATGGGAAGGTCCCCGCGGTCGAAGGTACGCGCATAGCCTGCATTGGCCTGCACCAGCTCATCGATGACCGACATGGCTTTGCCTCCTCACTTAGTGGTTGCTGCCAGGAGCTAGGCGGCCAGGAGGCGGAGGCACTTCCCGACTCCTGGCTCCTGACTCCTGACTCCTGACTCCTGACTCCTGACTCCTGACTCCTGACTCCCGACTCCCGACTCCTGGATCCTGCCTCCTGACTCCTGACTCCCTACCGTCCCGCGCCGACGGTCTCGGCCTTGGTCGCCTTGCTGGCAGCAGCGACGTCCCCTAACGCCTGATCCAGGTCGGCGATCAGGTCCCTCACGTCCTCCAGGCCGACCGAGAGCCGTACCAGCTCCGGAGTAACTCCGGTGGCTCGCTGCTGCTCCGCCGTGAGCTGCTCGTGGGTGGTGGATGCGGGGTGGATGATCAGTGACTTCGCATCGCCCACGTTGGCCAGCAGGGAGAAGAGCTTGACCCTGTCGATCAGTGCCCGCGCGACCGCGTGGCCGCCCTTCACGCCGAAGGTGAGCACGCCGCCAAACCCGCCCTTGAGATACTTGGTGGCGTTCTTGTGCTCGGGGTGGTTTTCTAGCCCCGGGTAAGACACCCAGTCGACTCGATTGTCCTGGGCCAGCCAGCGAGCAACCGCCAGTGCGTTGCTCGAGTGCCGCTGGATTCGCAGTGGAAGGGTCTCCACGCCCTGCAGGAACAAGAACGAGTTGAACGGCGAGAGCGCGGGGCCGAGGTCGCGCAGCAGCTGCACCCGCAGCTTGATGATGAAGGCCGCAGGTCCGAACGCCTCGGTATACACCAATCCATGATACGATGGGTCAGGCGTGGTGAAATCGGGGAACCGTACCCGCGATGAAGGGCTGGCCCAGTCGAAGCGGCCGGCGTCCACCACCACACCGCCGATCGCCGTGCCGTGGCCACCGATCCACTTGGTGGCCGAATGCACGATGATGTCCGCCCCATAATCGATCGGGCGGCTCAGGGTGCCCGCTGCGCCGAAGGTGTTGTCGACCACCAGCGGGACTCCGGCCGCGTGGGCGATGTCGGCCAGCGCTTCGAAGTTGGGAACGTCCAGCCTGGGATTCCCGATGGTTTCCACGAACAACAGACGGGTGCCGCCGTCGATGGCCGCGCGGACCTGATCCAGGTTGTGGATATCGACGAACTTCGTCTTGATCCCCAACTTCGGCAGCGTGTACTCGAACAGATTGTAGGTGCCTCCGTATAGGGTCTGAGACGAGACCAGATTGTCCCCTGAACGGGCCAGATTGAGAATGGCGAGCGTCGTTGCTGCCTGGCCGCTCGCGACCGCCAGGGCCGCCACCCCACCTTCGAGCTCGGCGATCCTCTTCTCGAACACGTCGCTGGTGGGGTTCATGATCCGAGTGTAGATGTTGCCGAAGACCCGCAGGCCGAAGAGATCAGCGGCATGCTGGGTGTCGTTGAACACGTAGCTCGTCGTCGCGTAAATGGGGACGGCCCGCGCGTTGGTAGTCGGGTCGGGGACCTGGCCTGCGTGGAGCGCCAGGGTGTCGGGCTGGTAAGTCATGGACGTGCTCCTCGAGTGTAGGAAATAAAAGAGCCCGGATCACTGTCAGTGGTCCGGGCCTCGGTCGTCGGGTGAAAACGAGAGTACTAGCTATCCGCCTCCTGCCGCGTGCACGCCGAATGCTCGGTCCACCCCGTAATGAGGCGACACATGCAAATTCGGCAACACATCTCACGCCGGAAGCGCACCATTCGGACCTCGTTCTAAGTTGCCGGGAGCAAAAAGCCCCCCGGGCCTTGAAAAGCGCGGAGGGCAGCGTCCGGCGCTTTAGCTCTTTGGTTCGGACCCAAAGGTCCCGGCGGGAGCAAGTGGCCTGAAATCCACCGCCGACGGTTTACACTACACGTTGCGGCCGAGGCTGTCAAGCGGGCTGCCTGAGTCTTCCGAAACGGTGCTTGCCGCATCCCCACCCCCGGGGTAATTCTTCCGGCGTCAACGTCTTCACTCCTCTTCGCAGCTCGTATCGACTCCTATGGCCAGCAACGCTTCGTTTGACGTGTCAACCGGCGCCGACCTCCAGGAGGTCGACAACGCCGTCAATCAGGCGCTGAAAGAGATCGCCCAGCGCTACGACTTCAAGGGAACCCACTGCACGGTGGATTTCGATCGCCTGAAGGCCGAGATCCGGCTCAGTGCGGATGATGAGTTCCGCATGGATGCACTGGTGGACGTCCTGAAAACCAAGATGATCAAGCGCGGGGTGCCGGTGAAAAACCTCAAGCTCGGCGACCTGGAGCAGGCCACCGGCCAGAGCGTCCGGCGGACGCTCACCTTGACCCAGGGGATCCCACAGGACGTCTCGAAGCAGATCACCAAAACAATTAAGGACGGCGGCTTCAAGAAAGTTCAGACCAGTATCCAGGGTGACGAAGTGCGGGTGACGGCGCCTTCTCGCGACGAGCTCCAAGCGGTAATCGCCTTCCTCAAGGGCCAGGATTTCGGGATCGAGCTGAAGTTTGGAAATTACCGGGGCTGACCGGCGGATGACCCGGCGGCGCGCCGCGGCGCTGCTCGTCGGCGCGCTCGCGGGCTGCACCTCGGGGTCGGTACCGGCCAGGCGGCCGACGGGTGTGCCTTCGCCCGCTTCACAAGAGGTCGAGGTCCGGATCGGTCTCTCCGTAGGCGCCGGCTCGGCCACTGTCGGCGGTGGTGGGGCGGTCGCGGTCAATGAGCCGGACGGCTCCCGCATCGCGATCATTCCCGGCGGCGAGCGGTGGCTGGTGACGGTTGCCGGCCAGAGCTTGGTGCTGACGAGTCCGGGTGGCTGGGTGTCGCCCCAGCTGGAAGCGCTTACGCTGGCCGCGATTGATCCGCGGGCGCCATTGTGGGTGAACGGCAAGGCTTATCGCGGGCTGGGCGAGGTGCTTCGCGACCGGAGCGGCCTGACCGTGGTGAATCGCCTGGGCATGGAGTCGTACTTGCTCGGGGTGGTCTCGGCGGAGATGGGACGCCGTAATCCGGTCGAACAGGCGGCGCTGCGGGCGCAGGCAGTCGTGTCCCGTACCTACGCGCTCAAACACCTGCGCCGATGGCGCACAGAGGGCTTCGATCTGTACGGCACGGTAGCCGACCAGGCCTACGGGGGCGTGGCGGCGGAGACGGCGGAAGGTCGCGCCGCGGTGAGCGAGACCAGGGGACGAGTGCTCACCTATGACGGCGCCCTGATCGAAGCGTTCTACTTCTCCACCTGCGGTGGCCGGACCGCGGAAGGATACGAGGTTTTCCGGGGTGCGGTACGGCCCTACCTCCGATCTGTATCCGATCTGAACGAGAGTGGCACGGCCTACTGCAGCATCTCGCCACGTTATCGCTGGCGGGAAGAGTGGAGCGGTGAAGCGCTCCGCGCCACCTTGCAGCGCAACCTGTACCCCGCGAGCGGAGCGGCGATCGTACCCATGGGCGCGGTCACCGATGTCAGGGTGACCCAGCGCTCGGCGTCGGGCCGAGTCGAGCAGCTCTCAATCGCGCTGGGCGGCACCGAGGTCAGAGTGGACGGCCATGCCCGAATCAGGCAGGTATTGCGCACCGCAAACGGCCAGTTGTTGCGAAGCACCGCGTTCAGTCTGATCGCCACCGGGGCCGGGCAGAAGGTGACGAATTTGGTGGTGGATGGTGCGGGGGCCGGGCACGGCGTCGGCCTTTGCCAGTGGGGGGCAGTCGGACGCGCTCGTGCCGGGCAGGGTTACCAACAGATTCTTGCGGCCTACTTTCCCGGTACCAGACTGGAGCGCCGCTATTGAAGAAGGGGGGAGCATGACCGCGGATCGCAGCGGGGCCACGAGCGAGCGTCTCAAGGTGGGGATCATCGGCGGTGGTGCGATCACGCAGGTGGCGCATCTCCCCGTGCTGAAGAAGATGCGCAGTGTCGATGTGCAGGCCATCTGCGACACCGACTTGCCAAAGGCGCGCGCGCTGGCCGACCGTTTCGGCATCAAGGACTCTTTTGACGACATCGAGGAGCTGCTGAGTTACGAGGCGCTCGATGCCGTCGTCATCTGCTCGCCCAATCACCTGCACGAATCGCACATCCTGGCCGCGCTGTCGGCCAACCTACACGTCCTGGTCGAGAGACCCCTGGGGATGTCGGCTACCAGCGTGCAGCGCATTCTCCGCGTGATCGAGAAGCGCGACCGTGTCGTGATGGTGGGCATGAATCATCGCTATCGTCCTGACGTTCAGATCGTCCGTAGCTTCGTGCAGAGCGGTGAGCTCGGCACCATCGAGAGTATCCGGGGAAGCTGGCACGTCTTCCGGCCGGGACGAACCCAGCTCGGCTGGCGTCAGCGCAAGGACCAGGCCGGCGGCGGTGCGATGCTCGACCTCGGCCTGGCGGTTCTCGATCTTGGACTCTGGCTGGGCGGGAGCTCGCCTCCGGTGCGGGTGAGCGCGAGTCTGGACGCCAGCGGCCGGGATCGCGCGGTCGAACAGTCGGGCAGCGCCTTCGTCATCTGCGAGAACGGCATGTCGATCTTTGTCGATGTGACCTGGCGCCATCTCGGGGAAGGGGAGCGGTTCGGCGTCGGAGTCCGCGGCAGC
The DNA here is from genome assembly GCA_040007575.1 of Gemmatimonadales bacterium. Taxonomy (GTDB): domain Bacteria; phylum Gemmatimonadota; class Gemmatimonadetes; order Gemmatimonadales; family GWC2-71-9; genus CAVVWJ01. The sequence continues at coordinate 778 of JBDTUV010000195.1, read as the reverse complement.
AAGGGAACGGCCGGCATCAACCCACTCAACGTATGGAAGGAGCTCCACGGCGTTGCGGTGGACGTGTCGCCCACCGGCTCAGTCGGGCGGGAGAACGCATTCACGGCTTCGTATCGCGCGGAATGGGCTCACTTCCAGGCGGCGATCGCCGGCGAAGCGAAGGTGCCCGTGCTTCAGGAGCACCTCACCCTCCACAAGGTTGTGGACGCCATTTACCGCTCGGCGCTGGATGGTCGAGACGTGGAGCTGTGAGGGCGGTAAGCGGGGAAGCGGGTAGGCGGGTAAGCGGGAAAGCGCGCCAGGGCAGAATGGTTCGCGCGGTGGAGAGAGTACTAGCTGCGGGATTCCTGCTTTCCATGACCGCCGGGATGTCAGCAGCCCGGGAGGCCTACCCGCCTACCCGCGTACCCGCTTCCCCGCCCGAGAGCCTCACCGTCTACCTCATGACGATGGGCCCCGGCAAAGCCGTATGGGAGCGGTTCGGGCACAACGCGATCTGGATTCACGATCCGGTGCAGGGAACCGACAAGGCCTATAACTACGGTCTCTTCGATCTGCGTCAGGAGAATTTCCTGGTCCGGTTCCTTCAGGGCCGGATGTGGTACTGGATGCAAGGCTTCCCCGCGCAATCGTACGTGGAGCTGTACCGCCGGGCTAACCGCTCGGTTTGGGTCCAGGAGCTCGAGATGCCGCCGAAGGCCCGGCGCGAGCTCCAGGGGTTCCTCGAGTGGAACGAGCGGCCGGAAAACCGGTTCTACCACTACGACTACTACCGGGA
>JBDTUV010000194.1:0-5534 GCA_040007575.1 Gemmatimonadales bacterium | reverse complement strand
GGTGAGGACCACCGTGCGCAGGCGGTCGAACAACAGCTCACGCAGCACCGGCGCCAGATCGAGCGGTACCGCCGACAGGCTGACGTGCTGGCCCCGGGAGGTCCGTTCCATCCATCGCACCGTCGGTGCCCCGCCGGAGGCTGGTCGAAGCGTGCGGTTGAGCCCGTCGGACACCGATTCGAGTCGCCGCATCACTCCACGCAGCTCCTGGAGGAGCTGACCTCGTCGCTCAGTATCTTCTGCTTGCGACAGGCGATCGGCGATGGTCTCGACTGTGTCCCGCAGCGAGCGGAACGCGCCCAGCGCAGAATCGAGATCGAAGCCCAGCCCCTCACTCCAGATGGGGTCTCCGGCGAAGCTGTCATCCAGCCGCTGCTGCCCTCCCGCAATATCCTCCAGCCGCTGGTGCAGACGGAGGAAGAGCGCTTCGCTGGCCCGGCGAGCGTCGCCGATGGCTGGGAGCAGCCGCTGCTGGAGCAGATCCAGGCTGGCTCGGCTGAGAAGGTCGCTCCGGCTCTGAAGCTCGTAGGAGAGAGTGGGGGCCAAGCCCCTGCCATTTCGTTCGAACCGGGCCAGCAGGCGGCGCACCGCCCGGCTGGTGACTTGAATGCCGAGGTGATTCGCGGCCACGTCCTCGAGGTGATGAGCTTCGTCCAGGATCAATCGCTGGTACGGCGGCAGCACCGCCGCCTCGACCCAATTGTCCGTCGCCTGTCGGACCGATAAGTCGGCTGCCAGTAAATGATGGTTCACTACCACGACATCGGCCTCCGCTGCGCGCCGGCGGGCACGAAACAGAAAGCAGCGATCGAACTCGGGGCACTTGAGCCGGGTACAGAGATCGGGCTCCGCGCTCACCTCGTCCCACACCTCTGCGCTCGGGCTGACCGGTAAATCGCTCAGGGTACCGTCGGCGGTGTGACCAGCCCACTCCGATATCGAGATCAGCTCGTCCAGCTTGTCCTGCTCCAGCAGGGTCCGCTGCGCCGTCACCGCCTGGTGCATCCGCGCCAGGCAGAGGTAGTTGCGCCAGCCCTTGAGCAGGGCGAAGGTGGGAGTATAGTCGTCGGTGCTCAGGGCCTTACGTAGCAAAGGCAGGTCCTTGCCAACCAACTGCTCCTGGAGGTTGATCGTGTTGGTGCTCACCACGGTGCGCTCACCGTTGGCACGCGCCCAGGCCAGCGCCGGAACCAGATAAGCGAACGACTTCCCCACCCCGGTCCCCGCTTCCAGCATTTGCACGCCACCATCGTTGTAGCCATCAGCGATATGCGCCGCCATATCACGCTGGCTGCGGCGGTCCTCGTACCGGGTGAGCTGCTGGGCCACCGCTCCCTTCTCTCCCAACGTCTCGATGACGTCGAACGGATCGATGGCCACGACCGGCCGGTCACGGGGGACCTCAACCACCATGTAGAGATCGGTCGCGCCGTTGTTCAGGATGCCGAACCCCACGCCGGCATCGTGCAAGCGAGCGGCAATGTTGAGATCGGCGGCGGAGGGCTCGAGCAGTCCGCTGGGGTGGTTGTGGAGCAGGACTTCGCCCCGGCAGGCGCCGCCGGGGAGCGCGAGCACCATGTCGGCCGTACCCCGTGCCAGGGCTCTAGCACCGGTGATCACGCCATCGCGGTCGATCTGCGCCACGAAGCAGACCTCCCGGCCACCCGCCAGACAGATCTCCTTCGCGAGGTAAGCCCGGATACCGGGGGCGATTCGCTCGCTCATTCGAATGTCACCCCGAGCGTAGTGAGGGGGCCGAAGCTCAAATCGGGTTCCGGCCCCCTCCGTCGCTGCGCTCCATCGGGGTGACAGTGTGGCGCACGAAAGGTCACGTCTTCAGTTCCTTCTTTTTGGCAGCTGGAAACAGAACATTGTTCAGAATCAGCCGGTATCCGGGTGAGTGCGGATGCAGGGAGAGATCGGTGGGTGTGTCGCCGATCTGGTGCTGCGGGTCTTCCGGATCGTGACCGCCAAAGAAGGTCCACGTCCCCTGTCCACGCTCGCCATGGATGTATTTCACCCACGGCGCGCCAGGCTCTTCCGCCAGGACCGTGACGCTTGGCTTCAGCGTCTTCCGGGTAAACGAGGTGGTGAGGCCGTAGAAGTCAGGAATCACCTGCCTGTGGTTCTGCACCAGCATCGTGGCCACCGGGTCGATCTTGGCGCTGAAGTTGAACAGGGTGTATGAGCCCAGCGGCTGTCTCCGGTCAGGAGAGTTGACCTGATGTCCGTCGATATCGGAATAGACCGGCGTGGTGGGGCTCAGCTCGAGCTGCGCGTTGTGGAAGGCGAACGACCGGTCCCACTTCATTCTCGCGGTGGCGTTGGGATCCATGGGATCGCCATCCGCGTATGACGCCGCGATGTCGACCCCGTCGGCCGCCAGAGCCAGATCGAGGGTCTCGGTAGCGGTGCACATGGCAAACAGAAATCCGCCCTTCTCGACGAAGTCGGCGATTGCCACGGCAACGGCGCGCTTCTCTGCCGGGACCGAGGGGAAGCCCAGCGAGCGAGCCATCGCCCGGTTCCGCTCGACCATGTCCACCAGCCAGGCCGAGCCAGCATAGTTCAGAAAGAACTTGGAATACTGGCCGGTGAAGTCCTCGTGGTGCAGGTGCAGCCAGTCGTACGTCTTCAGCTTCTGGCTCAGGACCTCGGCGTCCCACACCTTCTCGAACTCGATGCCGGCATAGTTGAGCGCCATGGTGACGGCGTCATCCCAGGGAGGAGCATTCGGCGGCGCGTAGACCGCCACCTTGGGCGGCTTCTCCAGCGGCACCGCATCCATGTTTCCACCCTGAAGCCCGCCGCGTATCTCCACCAGCTGACCATCATCCAGCGGCTCCACCATTACCCCGGCCAGGGCCGCGTCCCGGGCGATGCCGGCATCGCTCGGAAGCAGGAACGCACCGCTGCGGTAGTTGAGGAACCACTCGGCCTTAACACCACGCTTGAGGGCCCGATAGGTAAGCCCATACGCCTTAAGATGATCCGTCTGGGCGTCGTCCATGGGTACCAGCAGCCAAGGGGCGGCGGACCTGGGGCGCCACGAGGCCGCGGGGGAGAGCGCAACCAGCCCAGCGCAGGTGTGGGAAACGAACTCCCGCCGCCTCATGTCCTGGGCACGGCCCCGCGCGCTTCATCGAGCCTTCGGCGAGCCTGAGGCACCAGTGCGCTTTGAGGATATGTCAGAATCATATGCTCCAGGATCTCTACCGCCTCTGTTCCCCGCCGGCCGGAGATGAGCAACTCCGCGAGAGCCAGCTCGGCCGCCGAGGCCGTCGAGGGGGCCCCCTTCACTGCCGCGGCGCGGAACAGCCGCTCCGCCTCGTCCGGCTTCTCCGTTGCAGCTGAAAGGCGGCCGGCCAGCAGGTACAGCTCTGCCCCGCCGTGTGCGGCGGGGAGCTCGGCTGCCACGCGCTCCAACCCGGCGGTAGCCTGCGCCGTGTCGCCCTGGTCCAGCTGTAGCAGTGCCTGGCCCAACTCCGGGCTGCTGTCTCTCTCCAGTGGCTGCAGGAGGGCGAGCAGCGTCGTGCGGTGAGTTGCTTCGGCACGGTCTCCAGCGTAGGGGCCGGCCGCCTTGAGCAGGTCGACCGCGCCGCTGATGTCCCCTTGATACAGCCGGATCCGCCCGCTCAGGGCGAGCCCCTCGACGCTGCTGTCCGGGGCGATGGCCGAATCAGCGCGCTCGAGGTTCCCCTGCTTGATCCACCCCGTCGTTATCCGCCGGCGAATGAGGTCGTAGTCCTCCGCCGGCAAGCTGGGACGGAGCTCAGCCAGCCGCCTGGTTGCATCATCCAGCTTGCCGTCGCTGATCAGCACTCCCACCAGCGTGGCCGCCGCATCGGCCGCTACCGATCTGGGAGTGGTCCGGTCGTCGGCCAGGCCGCCCAGCATCCGGCGCGCGGCCGCGCGATCTCCGCCGGCGGTGTACGCCTGAGCCGCCTGGAGCCGCGCGCGCGATGCCTGGACCTCGGGTGACCGCGCGGCGATCGCCTCCAGCACCATACCCTCCGTCTGTCTGGCTGTCGGACTGCGCAGCGTTCGGAGCTGATCGAGGAAACCCCGAAGCACCGCTACTCCCTGGATCCGGTCGGTCGGAAGCACCGCCATCAGCACTCGGAAGCCGCCCAGCGGGTCTCCCCACCGCGCGCGGAGATCGGCATCAATGCGGCGGTAGATCAGGTCGGACTCCCGGCCGAGCAGCCGCAGGAGGTTGGGCCGTGAGGCCTCCGGAGCCTGAGCCAGAGTGGAGACCGCAGTGGCGCGGTAACCAGGAAGGCGGCGCACCGCTAGGAGCCACTCTCGAAGTGCGGTGGGGTAGTCTGCTTCCGCGAGGGACAGTTGAGCCATCTCGGCCGCCATTGCATCGGGCCGGCCCAGCCGCTCGCGACCACGGAGGTACGCGGCCCGTGCACCGGAGCGATTCTGTCGGCCGAGCTCCGCAGCGCCCCACTCGCGATAAGGCGCTTCCTCGGTGGGTGCGATTCGGGCCCACCGCTCCGCCGTGCTGCGCACGCTGTCGAGTTGATCCGCGGCAGCCCAGGCTCGGAGCGCGACGCCATAAACAACGGAGCTCGAGGGAGCGGCCGCCAGCGCCGCGCTCACCGTCGGCAGGATATCCGCGCTCCGATTGAGCGGCAGCAGCGATCGCTCCAGGCCGAGCAGCGCGGACACATCCGCGGGCCTACCGGCAAGCACGGCGCGATACGCTTCCGCCGCGCGAGCGTAATCGCCTCGCCGCTCGAGATCGAACGCGCGGGTCATACCCGTCTGCTGCGACCACGCCCGCGCGGGCACCAGAAACAGGACCAGCCACAGGGCCGAGCGAGCCAGGAGGGCCATCAGATCACCTCAGGGAGGGCTGGGAAAGGCGGCGAAAGTAATCTACCACGAGCCGGCGCTCCTCCGGAGAGAGCTGCTGGAGCTCCTCCCATGTCGGCACCCGCAGCCGCCGGTTCTCATCCTCCAATCGAGCCCGCAACGCCGGAGGAAGATGGACGCTGTCGCCTGTGGCTGTGGTGCTCTGCCGCTCCTTTTTCTCGTCCTCTTCCCGGCCCTGTAGAGTTCTTCCGGCATCGAGCATCCGGCGGAACAGCCGCTGCTGCCTCTCGACCGTCCGGCGTTCCAGCCGCCCTCCCTCCAACCTGCGGGAAAGCTGGGCAGCCTCATCGGCCATGTCCCCCGCTCCGGGAATGTTTCCCTCTCCCCGCATCTTCTCCAGCTCCTGAGCAAGAGCGCGCTGCTTGGCCGCCAACCGTTGGAGCTGTTCCCGAATTGCGCCGCTCCCAGCCATCGGCAGCATGCCGGCGCCCTGCTGCCCGAGGCCTCCCTGCTGTTTCGCGAGTTGCGCGAGCCGCTCCAGGGCCTCCGCCAGCCCGGACCCGGACTGCGACCCGGAGACGTCTCCTCTGGCTCGCAGCAACTGATGCGCCGCCGCGTTGAGCCCATCGACAGCCCCTCCGGCCTGGTCTGCAGCTTCCCGGGTGTTCGGAGCGGCCGAAGAAATCGCCTCGCGAGCCTGCTGCATCCGC
>JBDTUV010000193.1:0-5564 GCA_040007575.1 Gemmatimonadales bacterium | reverse complement strand
GACGACTACAACGCGATTCTCACCAAAGCGCTGGCGGATCGGCTGGCCGAGGCCTTCGCGGAGCTGTTGCACCAGCGGGTTCGCCGGGAGTTCTGGGGCTACGCTCCAGACGAGGCGCTCGACAACGAGGGTCTCATCAAGGAACGCTATCAGGGGATCCGGCCCGCTCCGGGCTATCCTGCCTGCCCCGACCACACCGAGAAGCGCGTTCTCTTCGACCTGCTCCGGGCCGAGGAGGGCGCCGGCATCACCCTCACGGAGAGCTACGCCATGCTGCCGGCGGCTTCGGTGAGCGGGTACTACTTCTCCCACCCACAGTCGCAGTACTTCGGGGTCGGCAAGATCGAGCGAGATCAGGTCGAGGACTATGCCGGCCGGAAGGGGATGGATGTTGCGGCGGTCGAGCGCTGGCTTTCTCCCAACCTGAACTACGAGCGGTAGAATGCCGAGCCTAGGAGACCTGATCGCTGACAAGCGGGTCCATGTCCTCGATGGGGCGATGGGCACCATGCTGTACAGCCGCGGAATGTTTGTAAACGTGTGCTATGACGAGCTGAGCCTCACCCAGCCCGGCTTGGTGCAGGAAGTCCACGAGGCGTACGTCCAGGCGGGGGCGGAGATCCTGGAGACCAACACCTTTGGGGCCAACCCGGTCAAGCTGTCGAGCCACGGTTTGGACGATGAAACCGAAGCCATCAACCGTACGGCGGTCACCATCGCCCGTCGCGCGGCGAACGGCCGGGCGCTCGTCGTTGGTGCTATCGGCCCGCTGGGCATCCGGCTGGAGCCCTGGGGGCCGACCGCCCGGGAAGAGGCCATCGGACTCTTCAGCCGCCAGGTGCGGGGACTGCTGGAGGGTGAGGTGGACGGATTCATCCTCGAGACTTTCAGCGACCTGCATGAGATCGAGGCCGCGTTGTGCGCCGTAAAAGCGTTGAGCCAGCTCCCGGTCATCGCACAGATGACGGTAGGTCACGACGGCAATACCAGCTACGGTACGAGCGTTGAGACCATCGCCGCGAAACTGACCGAGCTGGGAGCCGACGTTGTCGGCCTCAACTGTTCGGTTGGCCCTGGAGCAATGCTCGACGCACTCGAGCGGATGGTGGAGCGCACCGACCGGCCGCTATCAGCCCAGCCGAATGCCGGGTTGCCCCGCGCGGTCGATGACCGCCGGATCTACCTCGCGAGCCCCGAGTACATGGGCTCCTACGCCAGGAGGATGATCCAGGCCGGGGTCCGCTTCGTCGGTGGGTGCTGCGGCACGACCCCCGACCACATCAGAAAAATCCACGCCTACGTGGCCAGTCTGCAGCCCCGGCTCATCGCGGTGGGCCGTCCACCCGCCGGACCCGCCGGCCCGGCCGGGGTGAAACCGGTTCCACTGGCACAGCGCTCCGGGTTGGGTCAAAAGCTCGCTTCAGGCGAGCTGGTGACCACGGTGGAGATCCTCCCGCCAAGAGGCTGGAATCCAGCCGAGATGATCGAGCAGTGCCGAACACTCCAGCAAGCGGGGGTGGACGCGGTCAACATCCTCGACAGCGCCCGGGCGCAGAGCCGGATGGGAGTACTGCCGGCGGCGTTGATCGTCCATCGGGAGGTCGGGCTCGAGACCGTCTTTCACTACACCTGCCGTGACCGCAACATGCTGGGCATGCTCAGCGATCTGCTCGGCGCCGCGGCCGGCGGGTTGCGCAACGTCCTGATCGTGACCGGCGATCCGCCCACCATGGGTCCGTATCCGGACTCGACGGCGGTGTTCGATATCGACAGCATCGGTCTCACCAACCTGGTTCGACGACTCAACCAGGGACTCGACCCAGGCGGCAACCCCATAGGCGAACCCACCAGGTTCGTCGTCGGTGTCGCCCTCAACCAGGGAGCCGACCTGGAGCACGAGCTGGAGAGATTCGCCTGGAAGGTGGAGGCGGGAGCCGACTTCGCCGTGACTCAGCCGGTGTTCGACGCCGAGCAGCTCGAGCGTTTCCTCGGGCGGGTCAAGGCACCCATCCCCACTATCGCGGGGATCTGGCCGCTGGCCTCGCTCCGCAATGCCGAGTTTCTGGCCAACGAGGTTCCGGGGGTGCATGTACCCCCCGTCGTAATCGAGCGGATGCGGCTGGCCCAGGAGCATGGGACCGCGGCGGCTCGGGCCGAGGGCGTCGCCATTGCGGCGGAGATGGTCGAGAAGGTCAGGGGTCTGGTGCAGGGCGTGCAGGTCACTGCGCCGGCCGGCCGGGTCGATGCGGCATTGGAGGTGCTGGGGGTATTGAGCGGTAAGCGGTAAGCGGGAAAGGCAAAAAGGTAAGCGGGAAAACGGGCTAAAGTCGCTCGACTATGCGACGATACCGCGCATCCACCTGCTCGAAGCCCAGGTTGCTCAGATAAACCTTGTCGGCACCTACCTCCCGGAGAGCGCGCACCGTCTTCGCGCAGATCTCCTCAGGCGTTAGTCCTGCCTCGAACTCTCGAGTGAGCTCCGCCGCCGGTACCGGGAAAAAGTCCGCCAGGCGTGCCAAGGTAGCGGGATTGGCGCTCCGATAGAGAAACACGCCGAAGACACCCGGATGCCGGACCCCCCGCCGCCGGGCCTCCTTGAGAAATTGTTCTACCGCACGGATGCTGTGGTGGGAGACCACCTGGCTCAAGTAGAACTCGGCTTCGAACCGGTCATCCAGAAGGTAGTCCACCTGCTCTGCCGCCGGCCGGTGGGGGTTAGTCCAGCCACCGAGATCGAGCTGGGGGACCCGCTGCCGGATGAGGGAACGGAGCTCACGCGCGTGGGGCACGCAGCGGGGCGGCCCGACTGTGTGGTCGCCACCGAGCACTGTGAGCGCCTCGAACCCATGCGAAGCGGCCCGGGAGGCGTGCATCAGGCAGTACTCGATAGAGTGTTTGGACGTCAGGAAAGGGACGATCCGGGAAGTATCGACCTCTCCCGCCAGGTTGGAGGTGAGGTGACCCAGGTTCTCCTCCTCCGACAAGCCAACCGCATTATCGGTGAGGAAAATGATGGTGTCATGACGGGTGAGACGCTGGATCGAGTGATACATGTCGATCCAGAGCTCCATGGTGTCGGCTGAGGAGAGCCCGGTACGGGGTGGACGCAGCTCCACCGTGGCGAGGGGGCGGTCTTCCCGTAGGCGCTGGAGCACGGACCTGGCTGGAGCAGGGTTCGGATTGGACATGGTGGGAAGGAAGCTAACTAGAGTAAGTTCCCTCCGACGCGCACCTCTCCCAACGAGCCTACGAGATGCCCGACATCGCCAGCGCCGCGCCCGCCCTGACCGTTCTTTCCGACGAAGAAACCATGTTTCGCGATGCGGTTCGCGAGTTCGCGGAGACCGACATTCGTCCTCACGTCTACGAGATGGACCAGGCCGCCCAGTTCCGCCCCGACCTCATATCCAAATTCTTCGAGCTGGGCCTCATGGGCATCGAGGTGCCGGAGGAGTACGGTGGCAGCGGCGGCACGATCTTCATGGCGGTGCTGGCCATCGAGGAGCTGGCGCGGGTGGACGCCTCCGCCGCCATTTACGTGGACGTGCACAACACCCTGGTGAACAACGCCCTCCTTCGGAGAGCCAGCAGCGAACAGAAGTCACGCTACTTCCCAAGGCTCACCAGCGGCCTGCTCGGGGCCTTTGCCCTCTCAGAGCCAGGCAGCGGGAGCGATGCCTTTGCCCTGGCCACCCGGGCCGAGCGCAAGGGCGACCAATGGATCCTCACCGGCACCAAGTTCTGGATCACCAACGGCGCCGAGGCGGGATTGTTCATCGTCTTCGCCAATGCCGACCCTTCCAAAGGGTACAAGGGGATCACCGGGTTCCTGGTGGAGAAGGGTTTCCCTGGATTCGCCATCGGGAAGAAGGAAAACAAGCTGGGCATCCGGGCATCGAGCACCACCGAGCTGATTCTCGATGGGTGCATCGTGCCAGCCGAGAACGTGCTCGGGCCAGTGGGGCAGGGCTACAAGATTTCGATCGAGACGCTCAACGAAGGGCGAATCGGGATAGGAGCCCAGATGATCGGGGTAGCGAGTGGCGCACTCCAGGCGGCCACCGCCTACGTGAAAGAGCGCCACCAGTTCGGCAAACCCATCGCCGAGTTCCAGGCGGTGCAGTTCCAGCTGGCCCAGATGGCTACCGACCTGGAGGCGGCACGCCTCATGGTCTACAACGCGGCCCGGCTCAAGGATGCGGGGCAGCCGTTTGCGCAGCAGGCCGCGATGGCCAAGCTCTTCAGCTCACAGGTGGCCGACCGGATCACCTCGTCCTGTCTGGAGCTGTTCGGCGGCTACGGGTACTCCAAGGAGTATCCAGCCGAGAAGTACTACCGTGACGCGAAGATCGGTACGATCTACGAAGGGACCAGCAACATGCAGCTGCAGACGATCGCAAAGGGGTTGCTGAAGTAAGCGGGTAAGCGGGTAAGCGGGTAAGCGGGTAAGCGGGTAAGCGGGTAAGCGGGTAAGTAAAAGGGCCCTACGATGCATACAGCGTCGCAGGGTCCTCGCTTTTGTTTTTCCTTACCCGCTTACCAGCCTACCCGCTTACCTGCTTACCTGCTTACCTGCTTACCTGCTTACCCGCTTACCTACTCGACTCGCGTCCAGATCCTCGAGAGAACCATGCTTCCCATGCCGCAGGGGTTCAGCGCTATCGGGGTGCTCGACATGTCCCAGCGGACCGCTTGATTCGCTTCCGGATTCACGACGGCGCAGCGAAGTCCCTCGCGGGTCAGCAGTGCCACCGCTTCCGCGCCGGTCGCCTCGCCGCCAATCGCAGCCGCACCGACTTCGTCGTTCGGTGTCTCTGACGTAGCCACCGTCGCTCGATCCTCGGGTCTGACCACCTGCTCGTCGGCGGTCTCGTCCCCTTCATTCGTGCTGACATTCCCCAAGATCTCGGTCGAGTCCTCGGGTGGGCGGATGCGGCCCGCGTTGTCAGTCGAGTCTGCGGCTCCAGCCCCAGCGCTCAGGTCAGCGTTGGCTTCGGAGCTCGTGTCGACTGTTGCCTTGAGAGCTACGTCCCCATTCGCCGCAGCCGTGTCGGCCTGGTCGGCCACCGTGCTCGTATCCCGCGCCATCTCGGCGTAGCCTGCGGCGGCGGTGTCCGCCACGTCCGCGGAAGCGCTGCCCGAAGCCGACATCTCGGTGGTCGCGCTGTCCGAGGTTACTGGCGCGGCCTGGCTCACCGAAGTGTCTGCGGTAACCCTTGCCGAGTCGGAGTGCTGATTTGAGGGGCTCGCGGTATCGCGCTCCATCGACTGATAACCAGCGGCGTCCTTTTCACTCGGAGCCGCCGTCTCCGCACGTGGAGCGTTCGAAGGAGCCGAGGAGGTCGGCTGGGTAGAGCTGCTCGACCGGTCAGACGGCGTGGCGGTGTCACTCACCGCTCCGGTCATGGTGCCGCTGTTGGAAGGCTGCGCGATGTTGCTGCCGGTATCGGGTGCTATGGCCGCGGTGTTGTCTGGGCCGCTCTTGGCTCGGTCGGAGCGGGAGCAGGCCGCGCCCGTGAGAACCACTGCGCCGGCCAACATTCCCCGGAGCAGCGCTCGGTTGG
>JBDTUV010000192.1:0-5578 GCA_040007575.1 Gemmatimonadales bacterium | reverse complement strand
GCGCCCGTCCACCTGCGCGCCGGCCGGAGTTCCGGCGCAGCGGTCCCGGTTGTTCTGGACCCCGTCGCCATCGCTGTCTGGAATCGGCTTGCTGCCCAGCATCAAGCTGACGCCCAGGCTCACTCCGTAGTTGGAGAACTTCACTGTCTCCTGCCTAGCTGGAACCGAACCCGGCACTGTGGTCGTGCCCTTGTTTGGGTGGATGACGCCCTCGGCTCGCACCATCAGCAGTGGGCTCAGCCCAATCCTGACTCCCAGCCCCGCCACATAGTTGGTAGTGGTCCCGCAGATCTTTCCCTGAAATTTCTGTTGCAGGCAGTCTGCACCGGTGCCACCATATCGAGTCCCGCCGTAGCCGGCCTTCAGGTAGCCCCAGGTGCCCGATCCGAGACGCATGTTGTACAAGGCAGCGGCAGATCCAGCCTTGACTCCTATGCTATTGGGACTGGCAATCGACCCTTCGGCTTCGAGTGAGAAGTTGAGGGGCAGCCACACGCCAATGCGCCCCACTCCTCCCACTGCTCCATCCAGGCCGGTTTCACCGGCAAATGATTGGTAAGCACCTGCGGCACTGACCTCAAAGAGGTAGCGCCGCTCCTGCGCCTGGGCGGTGGACACTAAGGCGAGCGTACACACAAGAGCGCCCAGGTGCCGCAGCGCCCGGGCCAATCCCCCGCCGGGGAACCGATAGGTTCGCATGGGTCAAATAGATACGCCCGCAGGGAGAAGCTGACAAGGAGCGGCGTCACATCGGGCGTTGTCCCCTTGGCATCCCCTTCCGGGGCCACTACGATTCGCGGCGGTACGTGCCGGATCTCGCAACAAGGCGCTCAGTGATGCTAGTGACAATTCAGTACTGTGTGGTCTGAAACTACCATCCACGAGCCGCCGGTCTGGCGGCTGAGTTGAAGCAGGCCTTCCCCGACGCTGAAGTCCGGCTGGTCGAATCCTCAGGCGGTGTCTTCGAGGTCATGGTCGATGGGAGGCCGGTATTCTCCAAGAAGGCATTGCGGCGACACGCCGAGCCCGGGGAAGTCCTCAAGGCCATCCAGCAGTTGACCGGTGGTAAGTGACCGATGCGTATTGCCATCTCTACCGGCGGCGGTGATGCCCCCGGTCTGAACGCGGTGATCCGAGCCGTGGTGCTGTCGGCCCATAACCGCGGATGGCGGTCGTACGGCATCCAGCGGGGCTACGAAGGGCTCCTCAGCTTCAACGGTGTCGTTCCCCTGGGTCCTGCCCAGGTGCGCGGCATCACCCACCTCGGCGGGACCATTCTGGGCACCACCAACCGCGGCAACCCGTTCCGCTATGTGACGCGGGATGCCGAAGGAAACGAGCGCGAGGGCGACCGGTCGGACGACCTCGTTGCCGCTTTCCAAGCCAGCGGTTTTGACGCACTGGTCTCGATCGGGGGGGACGGCAGCCTCCAGATCTCCTACGAGCTCTGGAAGAAGGGGCTTCCTGTCGTCTGCGTCCCCAAGACCATCGACAACGACGTGAGTGGCACGCAGCGCACTTTTGGGTTCGACACCGCAGTGAGCACCGCCACCGAAGCGATAGATCGGCTGCATTCCACGGCGGAGAGTCATGACCGGGTCATGGTGGTCGAGCTCATGGGCCGGTACGCAGGCTGGATTGCGCTTTACAGTGGCCTGTCCGGCAGCGCCGACGTCATCCTGCTGCCTGAAATCCCGTTCGACATGGAGAAGGTCTGCGCCAAGATCCGGGCCCGTGAAGCCGCCGGCCGTCGTTTCAGCATCGTGGTCGTCGCCGAGGGGGCCCGGTCCAAGGACGGGGCAATCGAGCTGCTCGAACGCCGCGGCGTGGGAACGGTCGATCGCCTGGGCGGGATCGGCAGCAAGGTGGCCCGGGCAATCGAGCACGCCACCGGCAAGGAAACCCGGACGCTGGTGCTGGGTCACCTTCAGCGCGGTGGCTCGCCGACGACCTATGACCGGCTCCTCGCGCTGCGCTTCGGTGCGGCCGCGGTGCGTGCGATAGCGGAAGGCGCATTCGGCATCATGGTTGGGCTCAAAGGGCCCGGGATCGAGCAGGTGCCATTGGAGGAGGTCGTCGGCAAATCGAAGAACGTGCCGCTCGACTCCGATACGATTGCGACGGCGCGGGAGTTAGGAATTAGCCTCGGTGATTAGTCGAAGGTCTAAGGTCTAGGGTCTAGGTCTATGCGAGAGTCGTAGACCCTGGACTCTCGACTCTAGACCTTTTTCACCGTTCACTGTTTACGCTTCTAGTATGCCCACCTATCCCCTGACCCCATCCACTGACGTAACTGAAATTCTGCACGGCGAAACAATCGCCGACCCCTACCGTTGGCTGGAGGACGGTAACACTCCCGAGACCAGGATCTGGACCGAGCAGCAGAACGCAGTCACCGAGGCCTATCTCGCCGCGGTTCCCGGGCGGACCCGGATTGGTCGCCGGCTGCAGGAGCTGCTGGGGATCGGGGTGCTGGGCGTACCAACGCCGAAACACGGGCGGTATTTCTATCTCCGACGTGAGGGACGGCAGAACCAACCGGTGCTGTACTTGCGTGATGGGGTCGAAGGGGAAGACCGCGTTGCCTTCGACCCGAACGCTCTGAACGAGTCCGGCACTACCGCTCTCGATTGGTACTACCCCAGTGAGGATGGCCGTCTTCTGGCTCTCGGTCTCTCGGAGAACGGGAACGAGGAGAGCGTTCTCCACCTGGTCGAGCCCGCTACCGGACGGCAGCTGCCCGACCGAATCTCCCGGATGCGGGCTGCCTCAGTGGCCTGGCTCCCCGACGGCACGGCCTTCTACTACACCCGCTATCCCGCACCAGGAGAAGTGCCTTCGGGTGAGGAGCAATACCACCGCGCCATCTACTTCCATCGGCTCGGTACCGATTCAGAGGCCGATCCTCTGGTCTTCCTGCCGGCAGCCAAGGAGCACTGGCCCGGGGTGGGCCTCTCACCCGATGGGCGCTGGCTCATCGTCAGCGTGGCCCGGACCTTCGATCAGGTTGATCTCTATCTTCAGGACCGCGTATCAGGGGGCGAGCTGGTTCCGGTTGCCCGCGACCTCCCGGCGTCGTTCGAAGGGGAAATCGCCCACGGCCGCCTCTTCATGCGGACCAACCTCGATGCGCCTACCTACCGCCTGTATGTCGTGGATCCCGAGCATCCCGACCGCGGGTCGTGGCGCGAGATCGTGCCGCCCCGAGCCGACGCCGTGCTGGAGAGTGTCACAGTGGCGGACAACCGGCTGGCTCTGGGCTACCTCGAACGGGCATCGTCGCGCCTGCGGCTGACCGATCTAGAGGGCCGACTCGTCCAGGATGTCGCGCTACCGGCGCTGGGTAGCCTCTTTGGACTCGGAGCCGAGTGGGACGGGCACGAGCTGTTCTACGGCTTCTCATCCTACGCCGTGCCTCCGAGCGTCTATCGTATCGACCTGAACACCGGGAGCTCATCGTTGTGGCGGCAGGTGGAGGCGTCGATCGACCCCAGCAAATTCGAGGTCCGGCAGGTCAGCTACGCCTCGAAGGATGGCACCCCGATTTCGATGTTTCTGGTGCATCGTGCCGGCCTCGTGCGTAACGGAGAAAACCCCACCTATCTCACCGGCTATGGTGGGTTCAACATCAGCATGACCCCCGCGTTCTCCCGTTCGCTGCTGCTCTGGCTGGAGCATGGTGGTGTGCTGGCTATTCCCAATATCCGAGGCGGCGGAGAATACGGAGAGAGTTGGCATCAGGCTGGAATCCTGGCAAACAAGCAGAACAGCTTCGACGATTTCATTGGCGCGGCTGAATGGCTGATCCACGAGCGGTATACCCGCCCAGAGCGCCTGGCGGCGGCTGGAGGATCCAACGGTGGGCTCCTCATGGGCGCGGCACTGACTCAGCGGCCCGAGCTGTTCCGTGCGGTCCTGATTCAGGTTCCGTTGCTGGACATGCTGAGATATCACCGCTTTCTGATCGCGCGGCTCTGGATTCCGGAGTATGGATCCGCCGATGATGCCGAGCAGTTCCGTTGGCTGCGCGCTTACTCCCCCTATCATCACGTCCGGGACGGCGTGGCATACCCGGCGGTGCTCCTCGCCACGGCCGAGAGTGATACCCGGGTCGATCCGATGCACGCGCGGAAGATGGCAGCCCGGCTCCAGGCCGCCAGCTCCGCCAAGCGTCCGGTGCTGCTCCGACTCGAGGCCCGTGCCGGACATGGGGCCGGCAAGCCGCTCTCGAAGGTGCACCAGGAGCTGACGGACAGTTGGACCTTTGTGTTTTCGGAGCTAGGGGTGGAGGTTTGAGGGGGAGGCTTAGGTAAAATAGCGATAGTCAGTAGCCACCTACCACAAAGGTCTAACATCAATGGCTCACCACCACGACGGTACCAGAATGACCATGAGACACCCAGCCGAGTGGCTGGCGGTCCTGCGCATCGTGGTGGGCCTCTACTTCGTGAAGTCGCTGGTCACCAAGATGACCCTGATCATGCTGGGTGGCGTGTTACCCGTACCAGCGGTCTCGCAGCGGTGGCTCGAGGTGATGCCAAAGATCGTTGCCAAGCAGGCTTCGGAGAATCCGATCGCATTCTACAAGCACTTTCTCGAGGCGACGGTGCTGCCAAACAGCAACCTGTTCGCCCAGTTGACCGCCTGGGGCGAGACGGTGGTTGGCATCGGGCTCACGCTGGGGCTGTTGACGGGAGTGGCGTCTCTGGTGGGCCTGGTGCTGGTGATCAACTACGGACTGGCGACGCAATGGATGTCCCCGGGTCAGCAGGGCTTCCACCTCGTCCTCTTCTTCCTCATGGTGGCGTTCTTCTTTGCCCGGGCGGGCCGTACCTGGGGGCTGGACGGTTGGCTCGCGCGGTGGAGGCCCCGATCGCTGTTCGCCCGCCGGCCGCTTTCCTAAGGCGGTAAGTCGGTAGGTGAAGCGGCGGTAACAGGGGAGGCGGAAGAAGAAGCGGCGGACACGGGACCTCATCCTGTTACGTCCGCCTTTTCCGCCTCCGTACCTACCGCCGCCGTATCTACCGCCCTACCGGCCTACCGGCCTACCGCCCTACCGGCCTACCGCCCTACCGGCCTACCGCCCTACCGGCCTACCGCCTCCCCCGCATGCCACCCACGACTCCATCTGCCTCACAGTGCGCATCCCGCGCACTATAGATCAGACAGAACACTCCGTCGGATTTCCAGCGATCGTACCACAGACGCATGGCTATTCGGTCCTGCCCCGAGAACCTGGTCGAGGGCAGCTCGTCGGTGTAGAGCGCGATGTGGGTGTGGACGGTTCCGGACCACTGGGGCGGGCCACACTGCTCGACCGAGCGGGTGGCGGAGATTCCCATCGAGTCGGCATCCTCCGGCTCGAGCGGAGCGACGGCGGTCACGAACACGGTGTCGTTGCGTATGGAGCTCGCCAGGCAGGCGGCCCGCTCCTCGCGCGCGGCCAGGCTGCTCCGCCAGAGATCCCCAAGTGCCTGTCCGGCTTCCCGGCTGAAGCGAAACGCCGCGCGCGGGCGGGGGGCGTCGCCTTGCGCCGCCAGTGGCAACGACGGGGCGATGCAGAAGACCATCACCAGGG
>JBDTUV010000191.1:0-5597 GCA_040007575.1 Gemmatimonadales bacterium | reverse complement strand
AGCTCATGGGATCCAAAGGTTGGAACATGGGACCGAGGGAGGCCCTACGACGTGGGAAGGGGTTGAGCTAAACAGGAGCAGAGCTACAGAGAAGAACGGCGCTGAAAACGATGAGCAGATCGGTGATGCAGGACACGGTGACGTCTCGTCCGCGATCCTTAGGTTGGCCTCCGTTCTTACTATGCCAGTTCACTCTGGCCGCGCTCAAGTAATCCTGGACATGCCGGACACCCGCCTTCTCAATACTGCGCAAGGAGACCACCATGGCGAAGCTCAAATCGCTTGACGATCTGCTCGTCCACGAGCTGCAGGACATTTACGACGCCGAGAAGCAGATCACGAAGGCGCTGCCGAAACTGGCGAAGGCCGTCACGCACCCGGAGCTTCGGGCCGCCTTCGTAGAGCATCTGGAGCAGACCGAGGGACAAATCGAGCGCCTGGAGCAGGTATTCAAATTGCTGGGCCTGCCGGCAACGGGCAAAAAGTGCGACGGGATGGCGGGCCTGATCGAGGAGGGCAGGAAGATGATGGAGGAGGATGCAGAGCCATCGGTCAAGGATGCCGCGCTGATCGCGGCGGCTCAGAAGGTCGAGCACTATGAGATTGCCAGCTATGGCTGTGTCTGTACCTATGCCGAGATGCTGGGCTACGAACAGGTGCATGACCTCCTGGGCCAGAATCTGGACGAGGAGGAGACCACCGACGAGAAGCTCACCGTCCTGGCCGAGAGCGTGATCAACGTGGAGGCGGAGGAAGCCGACGACACCGAGGAGGAAGAGGCGCCGAGGTAATCAGCTAGACCGGATCCACAGGGTGCTCGGCGCCGGGCAACGGGAGATCGATCAGGACCCGTCGCTGCCGGCGCCCGAGCCGGCTCCGCACCCGTAGGAGGAGTGACGTGCCCACCAGGCCAAGCCCCAGCACCAACCCCCACCAGAGGCCGGCCGGGCCGAGCTTGGCAACGAACCCCAGGTAGATGCTGACGGGGATGCCAACCGCCCAGTAACCCAGGAGATTGGCGACCATCGGCGCCCGGGTGTCGCCCAGCCCGCGGAGCACGCCCGAGGCGACCACCTGGACCCCGTCGAATATCTGAAATACGCCCGCGATCGGAATCAATAGGGCAGCCACTCGGACGACGCCGAGATCCCGGCTGTAGAGCCGCGCCAGGGGCTCCGGCAGGGAGAGAAAAATCGCTCCTGTCATCGCCATGAAGGCGACGCCACAGGCGAACGCGGCCCGCGCGGCGCCCCGGGTTCCCATGGGGTCTCCCCGCCCTACCGCCTGTCCGACGAGCACCGAGGCGGCGTCCCCTACGCCCAGCGGCACCATGAACGTGAGCGAGGCGAGGTTGATCGCCACCTGGTGTCCGGCCATGGCCTGAGTCCCCATCCAGCCCATCATCAGGGCGACCAGGGCGAAGGCGCCGAACTCCAGGACATGTTGACTCCCGATCGGGATGCCGAGCCGGAACATCCGGGCGAGTGGCTGGAGCTGCCAGATCTCGGGGCGGATGGGCGAAAGCAGTGGGTCGAGCTCCCGCCGCGACGCGGCCCAGAGCCCGACTACCAGGAGAACCCGGCTGATCGTGGTGGCCCAAGCCGACCCCACCACTCCCATAGCCGGGAAGCCGAAATGTCCGAAGATCAGCATCCAGTTGAGCGCTGCATTGGCCAGATTGGCCCCAATGATCGCCCCGACGATCGGGGCGGTACGCCCCATAGACTGAAGGGTCTGGCGGAACACCACGAACAGCAGAAAAGGGAACGTGCCCGGCGCCATGCGGACGGCGTACGCAGCCGCCAGCGGTATTACCTCAGCGGGCTGGCGGGCCAGGCTGAAGACGGTACCGGCGGAGGTGAGAAGAACCACTGCAGGCACGGTGAGCAAGGCGGCAATGATCACTCCTCGCTGCACCGCCCGAGCCACGGCGGGCCGGTCTCCAGCACCGACGGCCTGGGCCACCACCGGGTCCAACACCATGAGCGTCCCCAGCGCGAACACGGCCAGGGTAAAGAAGTAGAGGTTGCCCAGCGCCACGGCGGCCAGGGCCTGGGCGGAGATGTGGCCCACCATGACGGTGTCGACCACGCCCATGGCCATCATCCCGACCTGGACGACGACGACCGGTACGGCGAGCCGCAGCATGGGCCGAAGCTCGGCCCGCCGGGGGAGGACCCGACCCACTACCCCCATTCGGAACGACACTCAGGAATGAAACGTGGACCGCGGCTGATCCTCTGCCGGGCGAGGTTGGGCCAGCAGACGCTCCGCAAAGTCGACCCGCTCGGAGAGCTCGGCGCGACGCAAGGAAAGCTCTTCGAGGACTTCGGCTGAGATGCCCTCGCCCCGCGACGCCTCCTCGGGATCCCAGCGGGAGACCAGACGGCCGTCGATATCCCGGAACGATCCCCCTGCGACCAGGATCAGATCATAGAGATACCAGAGGCCCACGCCGCCGGCGGTGCACAGCATCAGGACGGCGGTGCCGGTCTTACCCACGTAGAAGCGATGGCCGCCAAGCGGCCCCAGGAACGCGGCCAGGGCAAAGGCCACCCCGCGGGACTTCGGGGAGGGCATGTCGTTCAGGTCCGCCACCGTCATTGACGGAGCTGAGGTAGGCATGGCCCCAATATCCTTGCGATTGCGGTCGGTGTCCACCGTCACTTACCCGCACTCGGTCAGGAGGGATATTGGGAACTAACCAAGGTCGGCAGCTGACGTACTCATCTAGGAGGAGCGATGGACAAGAAGACCCAGGAAGGTGTTCCAGCCCTTCAAAACGATGACGTAACCGGCATGACCGAGGACAAGCAGGATGAGGTGATCAGAAAGAGCGGGCGGGCCCCACGCAAGAAGGCCGCAGAGGAGTTCTATCGGGAGGAAGGGAACCAGGCGAGCAAGAGTCCCACCCCGGGTCAGCGCTCGGAGGGGTCGGAATGATGCGCCCGGCAGGACTCGAACCTGCGACCCACAGCTTAGAAGGCTGTTGCTCTATCCATCTGAGCTACGGGCGCTGAAGGAGGACGGAACGGCCCAAGTATAATTGCGGAGGAAACCCGGCGCCTCAAGCAGACGTAGGGCCCGCCAAGGCTCGCCTCACGACTGCCAACTCCAGGAGGACCAGTGTTTCGACTCGCGTTGACCGCGTATGGCTTGCTGCTCCCCTTCCCGTCCGCCGCCCTTACTGGGGACTTCGTGTCTCCTCCCGCACCCACCAACGGAGAGGAGCTCCTCTCTCTGATGCGGGACCGATATGTCGGGAAATGGTACCGGACCCTGACTTTTACCCAGAAGACCACGCTTCCCGATGGCAAAATCGAGACCTGGTACGAGGCGCTCGAGCTGCCGGGCAAGCTCAGGATCGACGTCGCCCCGCTGGACAGCGGCAAGACGCTGCTCTTCCGCAATGACTCACTATACGTCTTCGATCAGAAGACGCTGAAGGCGTCGCACCCGATGGTGCACCCACTGATGGTCCTCGGGTTCGATGTCTACCAGGCGCCGGTGAAGGAGACCGCCGCAAAGCTTCGGGGTTTGAAGTTTGACCTGTCCAAACTGCACCAGACCACCTGGCAGGGCCGGCCCACGTACGTGGTGGGCGCCGAGGCCGGGGATACGGCCAGCCCGCAGTTCTGGATCGACGCGGAACGGCTCTACTTCGTCCGCAGCTTCGAGCCGTCCAAGAAGAATCCCTCGGCGATCAACGAGACACGGTTCGACAAGTACATACCCCTGGGCGGCGGCTGGGTGGGGACTGAGGTGCTGTTCCTGGCAAACGGCAAGCAGCAGGTGAAGGAGGAATACAGCGATTCCAAGGCCAATGTGAGGCTCGATCCCGCGATCTTCGACCCCAGTGCCTGGAAGGCGCCGGGATGGGTGGGGCACGAGACCGGACAGCGACCCTAAGCCGACATGGATCTCCAAACCAGAGTGGGGCTGATCACGGCAGCCGGAGGCGCGAGAGCCGAGCTTTGTAGAACCTTATATGCGGCTCTCGACGCTCAGGCGCCCGGCACAACTGGTCCTCACAAGCTCACTCCTGGTGTGCGCCAGGGCAGAGGCACAAGAGAGCTCTCGAACCGACCACGTGAGAGGCCCCAGCTTCTGGCAGGCTGCTGCGGGCGTGGCGGCCGTCAATGGTCTCACCTGGTTCTATAACTGGCACGTCCAACGGTGGGACTGGGCGAACGTCGGCACCCGGAGCTGGTGGCAGAACATGCGCCGGGGCTTCGCCTGGGACGACGACGTCTTCGGCGCGAATCAGCTGGCTCACCCTTACCACGGAAGCCTCTACTTCAACGCCGCACGATCCGGCGGCTACGGCTTCTGGGGCTCAGTCCCCTATGTAGCCGCGGGAAGCCTCAGCTGGGAGCTCTTCACCGAGAACGTCCGACCCTCCCTCAATGACGTGATCAACACCACTCTCGGCGGCATCGCGCTGGGAGAGGCTGCTTACCGGATGAGCGGGCTTCTGACCTCGAGGAGGGCGGCCTTCGGCCGGGCGATGGGCGCCTTCGTCATCAGCCCCGTGGCAGGGACCCACGCGTTGGTGAACGGCAGGGAGAGCCGGCTCGACAATGCGCGTCTTCCACTTCCGGAATCGAGCGCCGAGATGGTGGCAGTCGGGCAGAGTAGAGGCAGCGAAGGCTCGCCGGCGGGCATGGCTGGAGGCAGGACCTTCGTGGGGCTCACCGTTCAGTATGGAAGTGCCTTGGGCGAGCACCTGCGCCGGCCTTACGATGCCTTCGAGTTCAGCCTGCACCTCAGTCCCGAGGAGCACGTCGTGCTCACGCATCTGGCGGTGTCCGGGGTGCTCTCCCGGCGGAACCTGGTCCGGTCGCCCGGAAGCCAGCTGTTTCTGGCCTTGTTCCAACACTACGATTACGACGACCTGCCGTTCTCCAAGACCAGCAGCCAAAGCCTGAGCGGTGCCCTGCTCTTCCGGCGGACCGCCGGAGCACGAACCCAGGTAGATCTGGGACTCCACCTGGAAGCTGTGCCGCTGGGGGCGGTGTCGTCCGAGTACCATGGCTTTCGGCGGCGGGACTACGATTTTGGCCCCGGCTTGGGCGGCCGATTCATGGGATCGTTGCGGCGGGACGGGCGGGACTTGCTCCGGCTGGACGCCAGGACCGTCTGGATTCACAGCGTGTACGGTGCCGATGCGGACCACCTGGTGACGACGGCGCGGATCAGTGCCGCGCTGCCGGTGATGCGGATGATGAGTGTCGGGGGAGACGTAGGACTGACGGTGCGCCGAAGCTCCTATCGCGACAAGCCCAGCGTCACCAAGCGGATCCCGCAGGTCCGAGCTTACCTGGTCTGGTCGCCTTCCTGAAATCAGGAACCAGGCTCCAGGCTCCGAAACCCGGACGATTTCTAGGCTGGATTTCGCACCATCCATCTGGCCACGCCTACCGCAGCCAGGACCAGCCTCGCCAGTAGCCCCATCGACCTTAGCCCACCCTCGATCACCAGCGACGACAACCCAGCCGTGATCTGCGCCCTCGTCTGCATCGAGCCCCCCATGAGGTAGAGTCACGACCAAGCCTAGACTCTGGCCATCAAGCGGACCTCAAGAGCTCACCAGCACA
>JBDTUV010000190.1:0-5599 GCA_040007575.1 Gemmatimonadales bacterium | reverse complement strand
GCTGACCCGCTGACCCGCCTGCAATCAACTCCCCGTGCGTTCCCTGACCATTGCCGGCCCGGTGGAGGGGACCGCGGCTGAATCGGAGTCCAGCATGGCCGCCTCGGGATGGAACTCGCCCTCCCAGCGGCCCATGACCACCGCCGCGAGACAGTTGCCGATGACGTTGACCATAGTGCGGCCCATGTCCATCAACTCGTCCACGCCCAGGATCAGGGCCACTCCCTCGAGCGGCAGTTTGAAGTGGAGCAGCGTGCCTGACAGGATCACCAGCGAGGCCCGGGGGACCCCGGCGACACCTTTGCTGGTGATCATGAGGGTAAGCATCATGAACAGCTGCTGCCCCAGCGAGAGGTGCACGCCCGCGGCTTGAGCGACGAAGATCGATGCCACCGCAAGGTACAGGGTGGATCCATCCAGGTTGAACGAGTAGCCCGTAGGGATGACGAAAGCGACGATGCGGCGGGGGACGCCCAGGCGCTCCATGTTTTCCATCGCCTTGGGCAACGCGGCCTCGGACGACGTGGTCGCGAACGCGATCAGCGCCGGCTCTTTCACCATCCGGATAAACGCGCGGAGCGGCACCCGAGCCAGGAGCGCAACCGGAACGAGCGCCACGAGGATGAAGACTATCAGCGCGCCATAGAGCGTAAGCACCATCTTGCCCAGATTGACGAGCACGCCCACACCACTGTGGCCTACCGTCACTGCTATGGCGGCACCGATACCGATCGGCGCGAACTTCATCACTATCCCGGTAAACTTGAACATCGTCTCCGCCAGCCCCTCGCAGAAGCCGAGCATCGCCTCCTTGGGCCGGCCCTTCACCTGGGAGAGCGCCACGGCGAACAGGATCGAGAAGAAAACGATCTGCAGAACCTCGTTGTTCGCTGCCGCTTCGAAGAAGCTTTGCGGCACCAGGTGCTGGAGTATCCCACCGAACGTAGGGGTCTCCTGCGCCAACTCCCGCCCCTTTTCGGCGGAGGCGGCGAGCTTCACGCCGACTCCGGGCCTGGTGAGGTTCACCGCCGCCAGACCGATGAACAGGGCCGCCGTGGTGACGATCTCGAAGTAGACGATGGACTTGAAGGCCAGGCGGCCGACCCGCTTCATGTCGTCCCCATGGCCCGCGATGCCGATCACGAGGCTGCCGAAAATGATCGGCACCACGATCGACTTGATCATCCGCAGGAAGATGGTGGAGAGGGGCTTGAGGCTGGCCGCCAGTTCGGGATTGAGCCACCCGACCAGCGCACCGATCACCATGAAGATGAGGATCCACCTGGTGACGGAAATGCGGCGGAGGTAGTTCCAGACTGCGCTCACCGCGCGGCTAAGGCTCCTGCCTTGGTGTCGATGCCGGCCAGCACCGCGGCATACGAAGCGGCGAACTTGGCTACTCCGTCCGCCTCGAGCTCGCGGGTGACGGTCTTGAGATCGATGCCCGCTTCTGCCAAGGCCTCTAGCTGTGCCGGGGCCGCCGCAACACTCTCCTGAATCTGGATCACTGGATTGCCGTGGTCGCGGTAGGCGTCGAACGTCTCTGGAGAAAGGGTGTTGACGGTGTGAGAAGCCGCTAGCGCCTCGACGTAATAAATGTCCGGAAGTCGGGGGTCCTTGGTGCTGGTCGATGCCCAGAGTGGCCGCTGGGGACACGCCCCTGCCCGTGCCAGCGTATCCCACCGGGAAGTAGCCAGCATCCGCTCGAAGAGGCCGTAGGCCGCACTGGCGTTGGCGATGGCGATCTTGCCCCGTAGTGGGTGGCCCGGCGTCCGGTCGAGCAGCGCATCCACCTTTCCATCCACCCGGCTGACGAAGAAGCTGGCCACCGATGCGATCGCCTGAATCGAAAGTCCCCGATCCAGCCGTAACTCCAGGGCGGCCAGGAATGCTTCCACCACCTCGGCATAACGCTCGATCGAGAAGAGCAGGGTGACGTTGATGTTGATCCCAGCGGCGAGGCAGTGGGTGATGGCGGGCAGTCCCGCCCGGGTACCCGGAATCTTGATCATCGCGTTAGGCCGCCCCACAGCGACCCACAGCCGCTCTGCTTCGTGAATGGTGCCACCCGCGTCGTTCGCGAGCGTGGGCGAGACCTCGAGCGACACGAAGCCATCCGCGCCGGAAGACTGCTGATACAGCGGCACGAAGACGTCGCACGCGGCCCGGACGTCGGCCACGGCAAGCGACTCGAATATCTCGCCCGGACTGCGCCCCTGTTCCGATAACCGGCGGATGTCCTCGTCGTAGAGCCGGCTCCCCGCTATGGCTTTCTCGAAGATCGTGGGGTTTGAGGTCATGCCCCGGAGGCCGTCCTCGGCAATGAGTCGCGCCAGCGCGCCCGAAGCGACCAGATCCCGGGTGATGTAGTCGTACCAGAGGCTCTGGCCCAGCTGGCTCAGCCGAAGTAGAGGATTGCTCTCTGTGACCCTCCGTTCTACGCTCATTCAGACCTCCGGCTGCGTGAGGCTCGATTGTTCGAAATGAGCCGTCGTGCCGCTTCGGCCACCCGCTCCGGGGTGAGCTTGAACTCCTGAAAGAGCCGCTCACCCGGGGCGGAAGCCCCAAATCCTTCCATACCTATCATGGTGCCCTCATCGGTGGTCCAGCGCGACCACCCGAATGGGCCCGCTGCCTCAACCGCTACTCGGGCTCTCACCCCCGGCGGCAGCACCGTGTCACGATAGCGCTCCGGCTGGGCGGCGAAAAGCTCCCAGGAAGGCATCGACACCACTCGGGCCCGGATTCCTTCGGTCAGGAGCAGTTTGGCGGCGCCGAGAGCTATGCCTACTTCCGATCCTGTGGCTATCAGGATCGAGTCCAGGCCCCCGGGGCCCGGCGGGTCCAGCAGCACATACGCTCCCCGCTTCAACCCATCCGCGGCACCGACCACGGTGCGATCCAAGACCTGCAGCTTCTGCCGGGTGAGTACCAGCATGGTGGGTCCGTCACGGCGTTCCATCGCCACCCGCCACGCCTCGATCGTTTCATTGGCATCGGCCGGACGGAGTGTGACCAGGTTTGGAATCGATCGCAGCATGGCCAGGTGCTCTACCGGCTGATGCGTCGGCCCGTCTTCACCCACCCCGATGGAGTCGTGCGTGCCGATATAGATGACGGGGAGGCGCATGATGGCGGCTAGGCGGAGCGAGGGCTTCATGTAATCGGAGAACACCAGGAAGGTGCTTCCGAACGGCCGGAGGCCGCCATGCGCGGCAATCCCATTCAGACAGGCGGCCATGCCGTGTTCGCGCACTCCCCAGTGGAACGTCCGGCCTGTAGTGGCAGGCCCGAATGTACCACCTTGCTTCAAAGTGGTGCCGGTACTCCCTCCCAGGTCCGCGGACCCACCTACCAGATTGGGAATTGCCGCAGCGAGGGCCTGAAGCGCCATGCCGGAAGCCTGCCGAGTGGCAAGCTGACCCGCGGACGGCGTGAGCACCGGCAAAGCCTTATCCCAGCCTTCCGGAGGAGACCCCGAGAGCCACTGCGTCAACTCGCCCGCCATGTCGGGGTGCTCAGCCTGGTACGCCTCGAAACGCTTCTGCCATTGCGACTCGAGCTCGGCCCCGCGGGGAAGGGCACGGCGCCAGTTGGCGAGAGCGTCTTCCGGTATGTGAAAGGCGGGCTCCAGCAGCCATCCCATGATTTCCTTGGTGCGCCGGACTTCCTCGGCCCCCAGCGGAGCTCCATGGGCCTCGGCGGTATTGCGCTTGGTGGGAGCGGGATCGGCAATGGCGGTTCGGAGGATGATGATGGAGGCACGGGTGATCTCGGCCCGGGCTGCTTCGTATGCGTGCGCGATTGCCTCGAGGTCGTTTCCGTCGGCAACCTTCACCACGTGCCAGCCGTAGGACTCGAAGCGCCGGCCCACGTCCTCTGAAAAACTGAGAGCCGTGTCGCCGTCGATCGTTATGTGATTGTCATCATAGATGACGTTCAGTTTCCCCAAACGAAGGTGCCCGGCCAGAGAGGCAACCTCGCTCGCCACCCCCTCCATCAGATCGCCGTCGCTCGCCATGGCCCAGATCCGGTGATTCACGACCGTGTGCTCGGGGCGGTTGAAGTGCTCGGCCAGAAACCTCTCGGCAATGGCCATCCCGACAGCGTTTCCAACTCCCTGACCTAGCGGACCAGTCGTGGTCTCGACCCCAGGCGTGTGGCCCCGCTCGGGATGCCCCGGCGTGCGCGATCCCCACTGCCGGAAATTCTTGATTTCCTGGAGTGGCAGGTCGTACCCGCTGAGGTGAAGCAGCGAGTAAAGCAGCATCGAGGCGTGGCCGCAGGAGAGGACGAAACGGTCCCGGTCGGCCCAGTCTGGATTCGCCGGGTTGTGGCGAAGAAAACGGGTCCACAGGACGTAGGCAGCCGGTGCCAGGGCCATAGGAGTACCCGGGTGTCCCGACTGCGCCTTCTCCACCGCGTCCATTGCGAGGGCGCGTATGGAATTGATGCTCCGCCATACTACGTCGGGCGACGGGTCAGCTTCTCGGGAGGATGACGTCGAGGGCTCCAGTCTCCCAGCTCGGGTGCGGGTGCTCTCTGCGTTCAGGACCAGATCCTTTCGGCGTGTGGACCGGGCAGCGCCCGACATCGGGTAGGAGCGGGGAAGATAGTGGGAGGGGCGGAAGGGGCGGTAGGTGAAGAGGCGGTAGGTGAAGAGGCGGTAGATGAGGCGGCGGTAGAAAAAGCGGCGGCAGGTCGGACTTCCGCCTCCGTCCGTTCCGCCTCTTCCGCCTCCTTTCCTACCGCCTCCTTTCCTACCGCCTCCTTTCCTACCGCCCTAACGCCTGTCCGCCGTATCTTCAGGCATGCGCCGGCTCCTGAAGCTATTCCTGGTTCTGTTCGTGATCCCGACGCTGATCGGCGGGGTCGTCATGCTGGTAGCCGGGCGGCCGCTGGTCTCCGATCTGCTCCAACGGGGAATCTCGTACAAGTTCAGAGACGTGAAGTGGATCGCCCCCAAGGAATTGGGTCGGTGGCGGAAAGATCCGGCGCGGGTCCAGCCGGTAATGCTGGACGCCAGGACTGAAGCTGAATACGAGGTGAGCTATCTCCGGGGCGCCAGGCGGATAGATCCCTATCGGCCCAGCCTGGTGGGGATGACCCGCTTTCCCAAGGACACGCCCATCGTGGTGTACTCGTCGGCCGGGTATCGCGGCGCCAGGGTAGCCAGCTGGCTGGGTAAGGCGGGCTACCCCAACGTCCAAAACCTGGGCAGCGGCCTGTTCCAGTGGACCAACGAAGGCTACCCGGTGGTCAGGCAAGATGGCCCTGCCGAGGCGGTGCATCCTTATGACAATCGCTGGGGCTGGGGGTGGTTATTGGAGGGTAAATACAGGGCCCAAGTGCCCGCGGTAAAAGGGCATTCGGTCGCTCCCTGAGGCTGGAAGTCGGTGCCACACTGTCGGTTTGGCGCTAATCTTGCTATACTTGGGGTGGTAAACTCGCGACCTGGATACCCAGGTCTACATTCACCCTCAGTTTGGTAACTTGTGGCAAGTCGAACACGAAGACATCCTGCAGCTCACACCCCTAGCTTCCGCCGTTCCCCTGGTCGTTCAATGCAGTCGCACCGCGATTGGCTCCTTGCACAGCA
>JBDTUV010000189.1:0-5614 GCA_040007575.1 Gemmatimonadales bacterium | reverse complement strand
CCCTTGACCTCGACGTAGCGACTCGCCATCCGTCCCCGAAGAAACCCGTGCCCCACGAACCAGCCGCCGACTGCGACCCCTACGGCAAGCACAACTGCCGAGACCACAGTACGGTCCACAAACCGAGCTGCGTCGCTCATCGGATGCCCACCAGTCCGCGGCACGCCTCGATCAGTTTGGCTGGATCGTATCCCACGCCGTCCTTGAAGACGATAGCGACGTTCCGGATCTCGGCCGGCTTGGAGACCGGGTCCCCCTTGATAACGACGAGATCGGCGAGCTTGCCCGGCGTAATGCTGCCGAGACGCTTGTCTTCGCCCAGCACCATGGCGCCGTTGAGGGTCATGATCTGGATGGCCTCCACCGGGGTGAAGCCGGCCTCGATCAACAACTCGAAATTGCGCTGGTCACCGAAGCCGGGGAGCGCACCGCCGTTCCCCGTGGGGTCGACGCCGGCGGCGAGCAAACCTCCCGCTCGCACGAACTCCAGCTCGAACTGCTGCGCGTTCTTGAAGACCTCGGGGGAGATCGCGAATGCGCCGGGCTCGGCCAGCCGCGCGCGGCTGGTCAGGTATTCGGCCTTCACGTCGGGGGCCATCGCCTCGAACACCCTCGGCTCCAGCGGTGGTCGATTGGGGACGAAGAGCTCGAACACCGCGAGGGTGGATGTCATCGGCACCTTGTGGGAGACCATCTCGCGAATGGTTGTCTTCGCGGCCTCGCCTCTGGTATCGAGGCTGGCTAGCTTGGCCAGCGCATCCGGCGGGCAGAAATCCGGCCTCTTCTCCGGATCGAAATCGGTGTTGACGAACAAGCCATGCTCCAGGCCGTCGATGCCGAGCGCCACCGCCTCGCGGAAGCTCACCGAGCAGAGATGTCCGGTCACTTTCACACCACGCTTGTGAGCCTGCTTGATCGCGGCGCGAAGCACCTCACGGCTCACATCGGTGTAGAACTTGAGCCAGGTCACGCCTTCGGACGCCCAGTAGTCGACCACCCGCCGCACGGCCTCCACCGTGTTCACCTTGTGCATGCTCCCGGTCCCCTGGCCGCCGGTGAGGTAGGGTCCCGCAATGTGCATCCTGGGCCCCGCGATCTCACGGGCGTCGATCAGCCGCCGGAGGTTGAGCTCGGCGTACGGGGAATGCGATCCGGTGGTTCGTATGCTGGTGACGCCGCTACCCAGGTAGAGCAGCGGTGCGGTGGCGTTGCTCTGTACCGACCGAAGGTTGGTGGTGTAGAAGGTGTGATCGTGGAGCCCCACGATTCCGGGTATGACCGTGTGCCCGCTCAAGTCCATCACCTTGGCACCATCGGGCAGCTGGATGGACCCGGTGGATCCCACCACGCTGATCCGTCCCGCGGAGATCACCACGGTTTGGTCCTCCGCCGGCTCGGCCCCGGTCCCATCCACCAGTCGCAGGTGCGTCAGGGCGACAACCGGGGCGTCGACGCTAATGAAGCGCTGGACGTTTGGGGATGGGGTTTGAGCGGAGGCGGAGAGGACGGAGAAGGTGGAGAGGGCAGAGAGGACGGAAAGTGCGGACATCTTCACTCCTCGATCGTGATGACGGTGTGCATGCCCGACTCGAGATGCTCGGCGATGTGGCAGTGCAGCATCCATCGCCCAGGGTTGCTCGTGTCCACCAGCAGATCTACCGTGCCTCCGGCTGGGACCAGCACCGTGTCCTTCCAGACCAGATCTTCGTTGGGCTCGCCATTCCGCGCGAGCACCAGGAAGCGCTGTCCGTGAAGATGGATCGGATGCCCCATCGGGTGCAGGACGTGCTTGTCGTTCACCAGCCTGACCACGAGCGGCTTGTTCCGGGGTACGCGCCAATCTAACGCCATTCCTTCGGCTCCGGAGAGGCTGTCGCGTATGATCCAGGTTACCTCGCGTCCGGTGCTGAGCCAGTCCATCATGGGCATCGTGCTGGTCCACTCCACGGGATGGACGTATGCCGTATCCAGCCGGAGTGCCTGGATCAAGGCGAAGGGCAGAGTGCCGGTCCGAAGCGTGAGCACGAGGATACGGTCGGGCGGTCGGCCGGCAACGCTCCGCGCCAGTGCCGGGAGTGGATTCGACGTCGAGTCCCGCTCCGTGGTTGCTTCCCGAACCGGCTCCCCTCCCACCCTCAGCACGCCCAGCGTATCCACCTCGGGAAAGAAGCGCCCGGTCACCCGGTCGATCCCGCGCACCCGGTTGACCAGGACGTAGGTTCCCGCCCTCAGCCGAGCCTCCACCACATACCGCTCGGCCGGGGCAATGACGACGCTTTCGACCGTGCGCGTAGTGGCGAACGCTCCGGCATCTCCCGCGATGACGCGCAGCCGGGCACCGTCGAGAGACAGGTTGAAGGTGCGCGCACTCGCCGCGTTGGTGAGGTGCAGGCGCACCCGTTCGCCCGGCCGGGCCTCGAAGCGCCAGTGCTCCGCCCCGTTCACCAGCAGCGTGTTGCCGAAGCGGCCCATAAGCGCGTGGGTGACGGTCTCACGGCCATAGGGGATCAATCCCGCGTCGCCGATCAGGAGATCATCCAACATCAGAAATGCGTCCCGCCCGTCCGCCGGTCCGCCCGTCCGCCGGTCCGCCCGTCCGCCGGTCCGCCCGTCCGCCCGACTGCGCACCACGATGTTACCGGCAAGCCCGAGGTCCTGGGCCATGTCCTCACGATTGTGCGGGTGATACCAGAACAGGCCGGCATCAGGGGCATGCACCCGATACACGAACTCCTCACCCGGTGGCACCGCCGGCTGAGTCAGCCCGGGCACGCCGTCATCTGCGTTAGCCAAGCGGAGCCCGTGCCAATGGATTGAGCTCGGCAGATCGGTCAGGTTCCGGAACCGCACCGTCACGGTTGCTCCCTGGGGAATCTCCAACCGGGGCCCGGGGACCTGCCCGTCGTAGGCGTACATGACCAGCTCATGCCCGCGCAGCGTGCGGCCAACCTTACCGGCGGTTAGGGTGATGGTGTCGCCATCGGAGAGCCGATAGCCCCGGCTGGGCATCGCGCCAGGCAGTGACCTGCCGAGATAGGCCGGAAGGAAGGGTGTTACGTCCGGAACGAAGCGCTCCAGGCCGTAGGGCATCCTGCTAGCCGTCGGATGCATAGGAGGCATCGTCCACCCCGCTCTCCTGTGTTCGTGCTCTAGCCGGCGCGCGGGCGGAAGGCTCGTGACGCCGTGAGGAGCCATGAGCTGGCTGGGTGAGCTCCCGCGAAGCATGAGCGGGCCCTCTCGGGTCCTGGCTCGGCCTGAGCGCTCGGCACTGACCATGATGATGAAGCGTTCCAGCGCGATCGGGCCGGTGACGGTGCGCCCGTTCTCGACGGCGCCGAGCGGGATCACCGGATCGAGATCAGGAGTCGTGACCCAGGCCACGAAGCTGTGGTAGGGGCCGAGTGTAGCCGGATCCGGGAGGCCCGACAGGGTGAGCACCGCGCGGAAGAGGACTCTCCCATCGCGGGTAACCGAAAGCCCGAAGGGTCCCGGTTGCAGCTGCAGCAGCGCGGTGCCCGATGCCAGGGGAGCCTTCGCCGTCGAAAAGAGCGGAAGGCAGTAGATCGAGGGATCCGCGTCTCGCGTATGAGCGGCGCAGAGCGAATCCTGGCCCAGCGGATAGCCGAGCGCCATCAGCAGGTGCGCCAGGGCAGGGAAGCTCAAGGCTGATCGATCCGCACCTGATCGAGAATGAACGCGTAGCGGAACGCCATCTCCTCGAGATAGTCGTACCGGCCGGAGCTACCACCGTGTCCCGCGCCCATGTTGGTCTTGAGCAGCAGGGTATTGGTGTCGGTCTTGGTGGCGCGCAGTTTGGCGACCCACTTGGCCGGTTCCCAGTAACCGACCCGCGGATCGTTCAGACCAGCCGTCACCAGGATTGCCGGATAGGCTCGGGCGGCAACGTTGTCATAGGGCGAGTACGACTTCATGTAGGAGTAGTCGGGCTCCCGGCTCGGGTTGCCCCACTGCTGCCACTCCTGGGTGGTGAGCGGGATCGAGGCGTCCAGCATCGTATTGATGACGTCCACGAAGGGCACATCCGCTACCACCGCGCGGAAGAGGTCAGGACGCATGTTGGTTACGGCGCCCATGAGCAAGCCGCCGGCGCTGGCGCCCCGGATGGCCAGCCGGTCGCTCGCGGTGTACCCGTCCCGGACCAGATGCTCGGCTACCGCGGTGAAGTCGCTGAAGGTGTTCTTCTTCCGGAGCATCTTGCCATCGTCGTACCAGGCGCGGCCCATTTCCTGGCCACCCCGGATGTGGGCTATGGCATAGACGAAGCCGCGGTCTACCAGGCTAAAGACGTTCGAATTGAACCAGGGATCGGTGCTGTAGCCATAGGATCCATAGGCATAGAGCAGCATGGGCCGGCTGCCATCCTTCACCAGCGGCTTCCGGTAGAGGAGCGAGACCGGACCCCGGGTGCCATCTCCAGCCACGGCCCAGGTGCGTTCGGTGGCATAGCGGCCCGGCTGATATCGGGGCACCTCGGTGCGCTTCTTGAGGGCGCGAGTCTTCCGCTTCATGTCGAAGTCGAAGACCGAAGGAGGAGTAGTGAGCGAGGTGTAGGTAAAGCGCACCACGTCGGTGTCATACTCCGGATTGTCGGATTCCTGAAAGGTCGAGATCTCCTCGGGAAAATTGACCTCGTAGGTCGCGCCGCTCTGGAAATCGAGTACCCGTATCCGGCGTACGGCGTTCCCGCGCTCGTAAAGGGCCGCGTAGTTCCGAAATACATCCAGATCCTCGAGCAGCACCGAGTCCCGGGCCGGGACTATCTCGGTCCAGTTGGCGCGGGAGGGATCGCTGACCGGCGCCCGTACCAGCTTGAAGTTGATCGCGCCATCGTTGGTGCGGATCAGGAAGTCGTCACCATGGTGCTCGACCGAGTACACCACGTCCGGGGCGCGAGGTAGAAGGACCCGCCATTCGCCACCAGGCTGGTTGGCCGCCAGGTACCTCGTATCCGACGAAGTAAAGCTCTCCGAGTTGATGAAGAGGTACGCCCGGTCCTTGCTCTTGGCGAGGTCGACGTTGAAGAGCGGATCCAGATCCTGGAACACGACTCCGTCGGGGCCCGACCCACCCAGCTGGTGCTGGTACACTCGGAAGGCTCGATGAGCCGCATCGTCCCGGCCATAGAAGAGCGTGCGATTGTCGGCCGCCCACTCCACCTCGTAGTTGACACTGTCTACCCGGTCGGGCAACAGGCGGCCGGTGCGTAGATCCTTGAACATCAGGGTGTACCACTCGCCGCCGGTGGTGTCCCAGGTATACGCGAGGATGTTGCCGTCCGGACTCACCTGGCGCAGCCCTACGCGCGAGTACGGGCGGCTGCCGGCCAGCGCGTTCTCGTCGAGCAGCACCTGCTCCGGAGCCTTGAGACTGGCACGCCGCCGGCAGAAGATGGGATACTGCCGGCCCTTCACCGTCCGGGTGTAGTACCAGGCCCCATCCGTGTATTCTGGTACGGACAGATCGGTCTCCTTTATTCGGCCTACCATCTCCTGGTACAGCTGCTTCTGCAGCGCGTCCGTGTGTCGCATGCTGCTGTCGGTATACCGGTTTTCCGCCTGCAGGTAGCTGATGACCGCCGGCGCGGAGCGGGTAT
>JBDTUV010000188.1:0-5618 GCA_040007575.1 Gemmatimonadales bacterium | reverse complement strand
GTGAGAAGTGAGAGGTGAGAGGTGAGAAGTGCTCACGTCGTGCGAAGGTGATTGATGAGACCTCGGAGCAGCCGCTGGGCGAAAATCGGATTTGCGTAGGCATGTTTGACCTGGTGTATTGCTGGCAGCAGGGCCAGAACTACCGCATGTGCCTCCTGCCATGCCAGGAGACTCTTGTGATCCCGCATGGCCGACGATGCACAATGCAGCCAAGAACCGGGGAACCATACACACTCGGGGAAAACCCTATTCCCGCCTCCACCCCTTCTCACCTCTCACTTCTCACTCCGTCCGACTAGCTTCCGGGACTTTTCTCGTTCCCTTCTCCCGGATTGGTAATGAAACTGCTGGTTCTCGGTGCCGGACTGCAGGGCTGCGCCTGCGCCTACGATCTCCTTCAGAATCCCGCCGTCAGCGAAGTCACCCTGGCCGATCTCAAGCCCGGAAAGCTGCCCAAGTTCCTCGCCGGCGACTGGAAAGGCCGGCTGCATACTACGCGCCTGGACGTCACCGACTCCGCGGCGGTCCACGCGGCGTTCGATGGCCATGCCGCGGTGATGAGCGCCATTCCCTACTACTACAACGAGCCCATG
Organism: Gemmatimonadales bacterium; assembly: GCA_040007575.1. Classification (GTDB taxonomy): domain Bacteria; phylum Gemmatimonadota; class Gemmatimonadetes; order Gemmatimonadales; family GWC2-71-9; genus CAVVWJ01. The sequence goes on along the minus strand of JBDTUV010000188.1, from coordinate 5,025 downwards.
GCCAAAGCGGCGGTCGAGTGCGGCTGCCACTTCTCCGACCTCGGCGGCAACACCGACATCGTGCTGGAGCAGAAGAAGCTGCACGATCGAGCGCTGAAGAAAGGGGTCTCGGTGATCCCCGACTGTGGCTTGGCCCCGGGCATGGTCAACATCCTGGCAGCGGAGGGGATCAGGCGGCTGGAGAGGGCCGAGAAAGTGAAGATCTTCGTGGGCGGCCTGCCGCAGGCTCCCGAGCCCCCGCTCAACTACCAGCTGGTGTATTCCCTCGAGGGTGCCCTCGACTACTATACCACCCCCTCCTGGGTGCTCCGCGGTGGCAAGCCGGTGCAGGTCGATGCGCTGAGCGAGGTGGAGCCGGTCGAGTTCCCTTCACCGGTCGGCACGCTGGAAGCGTTTCACACCGGTGGCGGCATCAGCACGCTGCCATTCGCGTACAAAGGCAAGATCGACGTCATGGAATACAAGACCCTCCGCTATCCGGGTCACGTCGCCATCATGCGCCCGATTCGCGAGCTGGGGCTGTTGGGAAACGAGCCCATCGAGGTGAAGGGCAAGAAAGTAGTGCCGCGAGACCTGTTCATCGCTGCCGTGCACCCCAAGCTCCATAAGCCGGAGGGCCGCGACCTGGTTGCGCTCCAGGTCCAGGTGACGGGTCAGAAGGGCGGGAAGCCGGCCCAGGTCACCTTCCGCCTGATCGACTACTACGACGCCAAGCACGGGATCAGTGCGATGATGCGCACCACAGGCTACTCGCTTTCCATCACCGGGCAGATGCAGGTGGGCGGCCGGGTGAAGGCCAAGGGGGTTCACACTCCGGACGAGGCGATCCCGTTCGACGCCTATGTGTCCGAACTGGCCAAGCGGGGCGTCAAGATTGAGGAGATCTGACCGGCTGTCAGCTCTAGGGAACTTCTGCATTGGTGAAGTTGTTGTTGGGGCGTCGTGTTACCGGAGACGGAATGTTGGACTTCAAGGCACTATGGGACAAAGCGCTGTCGTTCCAGTCGTTCGTCGCCTCGTGCAAGGCTGAGCACTGCGGCTTGTGGCAGGGGATCTATAACCTGGCGCGGATGCCGGATTGGGCCCTGGCGGCGGTGCCGCCTGGAGCGGGACGCAAGCTGCTGGTGATCGCGGAAGACTGGTGTGGCGACGCGTCGAACACCGTACCGATCATCGCCAAGCTGGTCGATAAGGCGCCGGGGCTCGAGCTACGAGTGATTCTGCGAGACGAGAATCCCGAGCTGATGGATCAGTACCTGACCAACGGCGCGCGGTCCATCCCGATCGTGATCGCCCTGGACGACATCTTTCATGAGGTAGGCCACTGGGGCCCTCGGCCGGCCGAGCTCCAGGCGTGGGTGATGGCCAACCGTGCCACCATACCGAAGGCCGAGCTTTACCCTCAGGTGCGCAAGTGGTACGCGCGAGATCGCGGGGAGACGACACTCCGGGAGGTGCTGGAAGCGGCAGGCTTGAGCGTCGCGAAGGTAGCCTGAAGGGGCCTTCAAAACATCCATCCGCTCCCAACCGAGAAGTTGAACCCGTCCGGTCCCCCGGCGAAGTTGAAGGCGAAGATCGACGAGCGCAGGATCCGCACGCCCACACCTCCGCCCCCGCCCACCTTCACACCCGTGGTGGTGAGCTTGAAGTTCTCCTGCTCGAACACCCGGCCGGCGTCCAGGAAGGCCAGCAACGTGATGGCTCCCAGGTCGCCGAATGGCAGCAAATCGTGCCGGATCTCGAAATTGCCCAGTATCACGTGCTTGCCGGCAAAGCGGCCGCTGTCGAAGCTACGGTGGGAATACTGCCCGCCCAGCACCGGTATCTGGTTCTCCCACGACGGTACGTAGAGCCGCGCGTTGAGCGTGGGCTGGCCGCCCATGGCTGACGCCACCAGCCGCGCCGCGGCGACGGTGCCCTCGCGCAGCGGCAGATAGCCACGCAGCACGGTGTAGAGGCGGGTATAGCCATCGCTTCCGCCCCCCACCTGCCCACCCGCCTCCAGCAGCAGCCCCTTGCGGGTGTTGTACTCGTTGTCCCTCGTGTCGTAGACCAGGGCGACTCGGCCGGAGACGTCGGACTCGCTGCGCTCGGGGCCGAAGTCCGCCTCGAACACGGACGGTCCCGGCAAGGTAGTGAAGCGGGTCCATTCATAGTTGGCCTGCACGGCGGCGTGCAGCGGCCCCCGCAGACGGCGAGTCAGCTCCACTTTCCCACCGTAACGGGCCCGGCGGACGCGGTAGGTGAACGGCGTCTGTTTGGTCACCAGGTTATCGTCTTTGACCGTCTCGTTGCCTAGGCCGAAGTATCCGAAGCGCGCTTCCCGCACCGCCGCGCCCAGCGTGCTGAGCCGCCAATCCTTCCACAGCTGGGGTGCCTTGAATTTGACTGTTACATGCCGGCTGCCGCGAGACGTGATTCCGGCATCGGCGGTGAACGCCGCGTTAGTAGTGACCCTCTCTTCGTACTCGGCCGGCTGAAAGTGATGGACCCGGAAGGCCAGCACAGGACCATCGTTGGTGCCACCGGTGAGATAGGGGAAGTAGCTGGTTCTCCACGGCGTCTTTTGCTCGGACTCATCGATGACTGTGCCGGTATCCGCCGACTCCGCGTCGCTCACGGTGTCGGCCGGCTCGGGCCCTTCGGGAATCTGGCCGTTCAGCCGCGCGGCCCAGAGCACGGCAGGGAGAAGCAGCGAGATCAGCCGCATCAGGCCCGCTTCTCGTAGAGAAACGCGGTATCGCGCAAGGCGCCGTTCTTCCCGTCATGCGCGGCGTACCTGCTGGGGTAGAGCGAGCCGGAACCGAATTCACCCTGCTTGTTGACCGCGTAGAAGGACAGGTTGAACGTCGGCCGTCCCTCCCTGAGAAGGCGTGGTGGCGTCAGCCGCACCACACGCTTGAGCGTCTCCAGGCAGGCGTCGGTGGGCTTCAGTCCTCTGCGCATGCCCTCGACCGTGAGAAATCCACCGCAGGCCATGATGTTCGCCTCGCCTCGTCCGGTGGACCCGGCTGCTCCCACGTCGTTGTCGGTGTATTGCCCTGCGCCTATGATCGGCGAGTCACCTGCACGTCCGGGAATCTTCCAGGCGAGCCCGCTGGTGGTGGTGATGGACGAGACGTCACCCTTCGCGTTGACCAGGTTGAGGTTGATGGTGCCGGTGGGCCGTGCCACGAGCGGCTCGTTCTCCGGCACGTTGAGCCAATCGTCGTCCAAACCTCGATTGGCGCGCCAGGTGAGCCAGAGCTGCCGGGACTCGGGTGTCAGCAGATCCTCCTCCTTGAAGCCGTACGAAAGCGCGAAGCGTTTGGCTCCCTCGCCGACCAGCAGAATGTGATCGGTGTACTTGAGCACCAGTCTGGCCACCTCGCTCGGCGTCTTGATTCCCTCCAGCGCAGCAACCGCCCCGGCCCGCCTGGTGGGGCCGTGCATGCAGGACGCGTCCAGCTGGACGACGCCGTCCTCATTGGGAAGCCCGCCGTAACCCACCGTGTTGTCGGTGGGATCCAGCTCCTGAATCTTGACGCCTTCCACGGCGGCGTCGAGGGTGTCGGTCCCACCGAGCACGAGCTCCATGGCGCGGTTTACCGCACGGAGGCCGTTGCTGGAGCTCACTGCGGCCGGCCGGCTTGCGCTGCCCCGAAGAATCGCGGACGAGGTCGAGGGCAGCGCAACGGTGGCTACCGCAATGCCGCTTGTGCCCAGAAAGCTGCGGCGGGAAACCGGCTGTGACATGAGAAAGCCTCCACTCCGCTGTTTGAGCGCCGTCGGCGCCTCGGGGATTTAGGCCCCGCCTGAACCGAAAGTCAACCGAGCCGCCGACCCTTCGCTTGCACCGGCCCCGGTCGCTCCCTAATCTTTGAGGCTTGAAACTCCCCTCGCCTTTTCGCTCGGCGATCAAACGGGTCAACACTCCGGTCGACCGGGCCGACCGGTGGACCGAAGAACCGCTCGGCCTCGTCCGACTGGTGGTCGGAACGATCGCCCTGGTATGGACCCTGATCGCGGTTCTCCTGGCGCTCACCGGCGCGGACCCCAGGGCCCTGCAGCTCGTCGGCGCGCTCTGGGCGATCTACGGCCTGACCGTCGGCTTCCTCTCTGGAATCCTAGAACCGGTCATAGACGGGTTCTTCCACCTGGTCTCGAATTTCGGGATCGTGCGGGTAGGCGGCGGCTACTCCGCCATCGAAACCCTGGCGGCCAGGGGACACCTCCAGGCGGCGGCGGACGCCTATGCGGAGCGCGCTCGGAACAAGCCGCAGCGGGTGGATGCCACGCTCAGGCGTGCTGCCCTCCTGGCCGGTCCGCTCGGGCAGCCGCAGACGGCAGCCATCGAGCTCGATAATCTGCGTGCCGGTGGCCGGCTCCCTCCGCGCGACGATTTCCGCGTTGGACTGGCTCTGGTCGAGGTCTTCGAACATGACCTGAAGGATCCGGGCCGGGCCATGGCGGAGCTCCGCAGGCTGATCGACCGCTATCCCACTGCCCAGGGCGCCCGCCGGCTGCGCGTGGCGCTCGCCAGCCTCAAGGCGGAACGCTTCGCTGGCGGCAAACCGCCCTCCTGAATGGCCTCTCGCCGCAGGCTCGATCCAGAAATCTTCAATCTGCCAGTCGCGAAGATGCGCGCGGGGTACTACTCCGACAAGTACTTCGTGCGCGCTCGTGAGATCCTGCTCGCCGACGGATATCGCCCTCGCGTTACCATGCAAGTCTTTGGCAAGAGCCACGCTTTCCTCGGCGGAGTGGACGAGGCCATCGCGATCCTGAAACTGTGTGCCATTGAATGGCCGGAGCTCGAGGTCCATGCGCTCTACGACGGCGATGAGGTGGAGCCGTGGGAAACGGTGATGCTGATCGAGGGCCCGTACGACGCCTTTGCCCATCTGGAGACGCTCTATCTCGGGGTACTCTCACGCCGCACACGTGTCGCCACCAACACCCGTCGAGTAGTCGAGGTAGCCTCCCCGAAGGAGGTGATGTTCTTCCCCGCCAGGCACGACCACTGGCTGGTGCAGACCGGCGACG
>JBDTUV010000187.1:0-5643 GCA_040007575.1 Gemmatimonadales bacterium | reverse complement strand
TGAGTGGAGTGCAATTCCTTGCAGCCCGTCGTGATCAGGACAGCGCGATCTCCCCGTCGATCTCCAGCTCCGGAAGGACGCCAGGAATCGTCAGCGTCGCATGAACCGGAAGAACTTCAGTCCCCGTCAACGTGCCGCGTTGGAGCGCCGATGCCACCGACTTTTCGATCTCCCGCTGCGCCGTTATCCCAAAGCGCTTCAGGAATTTCCTCACCTCGAGGTTGAAGACCTCTTCGTTCATGGCGCCTCCTGAGGTTGGCTCCGTAGTCACCGGGCGCCGGGCAGGCGGCAGCCGGCCGAGATCCGCCTCCGGTGACGGGCAAAAGTGCGATAGGCCCAGTCGAACAGCCGGTTGATCCCGGGCACCGTGGATAGCAGATATATCGGGTAGGTCCACCAGATCCGCCGCATCATGTAGCGGTAGACTTCCGGCCCGGAGAGAAGCTGCCCGTTCGGTTGGAGAAGTCGGATATCACTGAGGAGGTCGGCAGGTGAGAGGCCGGTCCGTTCCTGAACCCAGCTGCTTTGGAGCGGCGCAATGGAAAGGCCGTGCCGCCGAAGGGTTGGCTCCCAGGATGGGACCCACCGGCTACACACACCGCAATCGCCATCGTAGAGCACCCATCCCGCCCTTGGCTCGCCGGCTGAGGGCTGCGCCGGCACGACGAGATTAGTCATCTCAGGTGCCGAAGGCGGCCCGGGCCACCCGGAGACGCTCCGATTCCACCCGGGCGTGCTGCGCCGTGGCTCGGCGCTCGAGGTCCTTGAGATCCATTTTCCCGATCTGGGGCACGAAGTCGGAGGCCACGCCCAGTGCACGCCACAGCGCAAGCTTCCCGAGGATCCCCAACGAGAGCGTCTCGAGTCCTTCCAACAGCCCTAATTCCCCGCTGCCGGAGTCATCCAGCTTGAGCTTGGCCTCGCCTACCTTTTCTGTCAGCCAGGCCGCAGCCTTGCGCACCCGGCTCTCCTTGCCGCCCACCCCGCGCAGCAGCTCCTTCAGCACCCTCTGATCCTCTTCGATCTCGGACTGAAGCGTGGCGAAGAGCCGCTCCCGCTCGGTTCCCTTGGAAAGCCCGCGCAGATGATCCAGCAGCTCGAGTGCTGCGATCGATCCGGCAAGGTGGTCGTTGAGGTATCTCGAAAGAATTTCGACGCCCATGCCAGCTCACCCAATATCTCTCAGCCCCAAGTCGGACGCGCTTATCAGAGTCACTACTCGGCGCCCGTCGGTTTCCAGTACTGCCCTTCCACCCTCTTCGCGGTCAACCACCGCGAGCACGCCGAGCACTTTTCCACCCGCCTCTTCGACGGCCGCCAGCGCTTTCATGGCGGAGCCGCCGGAGGTTATTACATCCTCAACCACCACCACAGCATCGCCGGGGTTGAAGTTTCCCTCGATCAGGCGCCCCGTCCCATGATCCTTCGCCTCCTTCCGCACGCTGAAAGCGTCGACCGGTGCGGCGCTCCCGAAGCTGGCGGCTGCGATGGCGTAGGCCACCGGATCCGCGCCCATGGTGAGACCACCGACCGCGGCCGGGCGCCACCCGATCCGCTGAATCGCTTCCCAGCCCATTCGGCCGATCAGCCCCATGCCTTCTGCCGACATGGTCGCGAGGCGGCAGTCGATGTAGTACGAGGACTGTTGTCCCGAGGCGAGAACGAAGCTTCCCTGTTTCACCGAGCGCTCCAGGAGCAGGCGCCGGAGCGACTCGCGATCGGTCACGTGCCGCGCTTGCGAAATAAACCGGCCAGAAAGCCGGGACGTGCCGGCGCTTCCTCCCGCACTGCAGTGCAGAAAGCTTTGGCAAATTCGTCCACCGTCTTACAGCGCTTTGCCAGATCCCGCTCGAGCCCGTGCATCACGGTAGCCTCGACGGCCGGCGGAAATCGCAGGCCCTTCTTTGCATCATTAAGAGGAATCGGGGGTTGTGTTAGTAGTTGTTGGAACAACTCCCTTGGACTCTTACCATTAAATGGCAGCGCGCCCGTCAGCAGGTAGTAGGCAATGGTCGCCAGGCTGTAGACATCGGCCTGCTCCTTAACCAGTTCCCCGCTCAGGGTCTCGGGAGCGACGTACTGCATGGTTCCCACGAAGAATCCGGCCCGGGTGAGCCGCTCCTCCGGATTCGATTCCGAGTCCCGTGCGATCCCGAAATCGAGCAGTTTGGCGCTCTGCTCGGCCGGGTTGTACATGATGTTTGCGGGCTTAAGATCGCGGTGGATGATGCCTGCGTGGTGAGCGGCCGTGAGCGCGGCTCCGATCTGCTCGACGATCTTGGCGACGAGGGCAGGGGCCAGATGACCGGAGCGGCTGACGAACTCGGCCAGCGGCTCGCCTTCGGCCCACTCCAGGGCGAGGTAGTGGAGCCCGTCGGCTTGGCCGTAGTCGTACGCGCGAACGATGTTGGGGTGGCTCACCCGGGCACCGTATTCCGCTTCACGCAGGAAGCGCTTGACGGCAACCGGGTCTCCCGACAGGCGGGAGCGAAGGATCTTCACTGCCGCCGTACCACGTTCCGGGTGCTCGGCGCGATAGACGGTCGCTGTGCCGCCTTCGCCGACATATCGCTTGAGGTGGTATCCGGCGACAGTCCGACCGACTAGGGAGTCTCCGTTCATGCAGTCGCCAAGCTAGTTAATCCACGGGGAGCCAGCAAGTTGGAATGGCCTTGCGGCGCTTGACGCCTCTTGACCGCCATCACTAACCTTCGCCGGCCTGCAATCCTGCAGGCTCAAAGGTGGGTCATTCATGGGTGGTCTCATGCGCCGGCACGTCGTTCTGGTTCTCCTTGGCGGGGCCGCCCTCGGTTGCGGCAGCTGGAAGCGGGTTGGCAGCAAGGATGGTCCGGCCCCGGCTGAGCAGCTCGCGCAGCTGGTGAACGTCTCTTCCTTCTATCAGCGGCTCGGGCGCCTGGCCGCCGCCGAGCCGTTGCCCTTCGTGGGAACCGTCGCGTTCGCTGGAGGGCCGGCGGACTCCGTCATCGCGGTGCTGGGACTCTCGCTGGAAAATCGTGCGCTCGCCTTCCAGCGGGAAGGCAACCTCTTCGTCGCCCGCTATCGGGTAAGCATCTCGTTTCAGCGGGAGGGCGCCAGGGCGGTTGACCTGACTCGCGAGGAGATCGTCCGGGTACCCACCTTCCAGGAGACGCTCCGAGCCGAGGAGAGCGTTCTCTTTCAGCAGATCCTCCGGCTCACCCCCGGTAGCTACAAGGTGATCGTAACCGTCCGGGACGGGGGCTCGACCGCCGAGAGTCGCGCCCAGGGGGAGTATATCGCGCCATCCTTCAGCTCCGCCACCACCTCGGCGCCGATCCTTGCCTACCAGGCTACCGGGCGGGGCGCATTGACCGATCCGCTTTCCGTGGTGCTCAACTCCAGGGGAGCCGTTGGCTACGGGGCCGACACGCTTCTGGCATATATCGAAGGCTACAGCTTCCCAGCACCCGCTACCGTGCCGTTCAAGGTACTGGACGAGCAGCAGAACGTCGTCTATACCGATTCGCTGCGGTTCCGCGGTGGTCGGCCGGTCGAGAGTCAGGTCATCCGGCTGGCGCCCGACAGCATCTCGCTCGGCGAGCTCAAGCTCGTGGTAGGCACCGGACCGGCCGAGCGGAGTGTCTCGGCTCTCGTTTCGTTCTCGCAGGCATGGGTGATCACGAATTTCGACGAGATGCTCGACCTGCTGAGGTATTTCGGGCAGGATACGCGGGTGAGCGCAATGCGAAAGGCGCCCCCGGCGGAGCGCTCCCGGCTCTGGCGAGAGTTCTACGCCGAGACCGACCCCAACAGAATCACGCCGGAGAACGAGGCGCTGAATCAGTACTTTGGCCGAATCAGCGCTGCTAATTCCCGCTTCACCGACGAAGGCGTTGCCGGCTGGCGCACCGATCGGGGCGAGGTATTCATCGCCCTCGGCGCACCTGATGAGACCATCGAGACCAGCCCGGGCACGGCCGGCAGGGTAGTGAGGTGGACCTACCTCAATCACCGCCTGTCTCTGTTCTTCCAGGACGAGACCGGGTTCGGGCGCCTTCGCCTCACGCCGGGCTCCCGGGCCGAGTTCGAGCGGACGCTGAATCGGGTGCGTAGGCAGGGGTAACAAAGGCGTGAGCGGTAAGCGGTAAGCAGGATCGTTCCGGAGCGCACCCGCTCACCGCTCACCGCTTACGTTTATTTTCCCCGTATGCCCCCCAATCACAACCCCCCGCAACTCTTCCTCATCGACGGCTACGCGCTGATCTATCGCGCCTTCTTTGCGATGATCTCGCGGCCGCTCCGGACCGCCAAGGGGGAAAACACCTCGGCGGCGTGGGGCGTGGTGAACTTTCTTCTCCGCCTTAGAGAGAAGTATCGGCCCGATTACGTCGCCTGGATCAACGATGCCGGCACATCGTTCCGCGAGGAGCGCTACGCGGACTACAAATCCACCCGCGAGAAGCTCGGGAGCGAGCTGCAGGCCGACTTCGACCGCTCGGTGCAGCGGATCCGTCAGCTGCTCGAGGCCTTCGGCATCCCCCTCATCGCGATACCGGGCTATGAAGCGGACGACGTGATCGGCACCCTGGCCACCGCAGGCGCTGCCCGCGGGCTTCAGGTCGTGATCGTCTCGGGTGACAAGGACTTCTATCAGTTGGTCGGTCCCCGCGTGGCCTTGCTGAACCCGGGGCGAGGTGGCCCGGCCGGCGTAGACGAGACCTGGGTGGACGAAGGCAACGCCTCGGAGCGGCTGGGTGTGGCCCCCCGACAGGTGATCGACTTTCTGGCGCTGGTCGGCGACGCGTCGGACAACATTCCCGGCGTGAAAGGGATCGGCGAGAAGGGCGCACAGAAGCTGCTGGCCGAGTTCGGCGACCTGGAGACTCTCCTTGCCCGTGCGGGCGAGGTGACGGCGAAGCGGTCTCGGGAAGCTCTCCTCACCCAGGCGGATAGCGCGCGGCTTTCGCGCGAGCTCGTCACGCTCCAATGCAACGTCCCGGTCCAGCTCGATGCCGGTGCCCTGACCCCCCACGAGCCCGATCGCGAAGCCATTATCCGGCTCCTGACCGAGCTCGAGTTCTTTACGCTCGCACGCAAGCTTACGGGGCAGGGGGGCGCGGCTCCCGCCGAGCAGAGCGTAGCCGCATCCGCGTCAGCCGGGGAAGGTGAGTCTTCTCTCGACCGTGGAGACGCAACGCTTGCCACCCTCACGGAGGACGAAGGCGAGTCCTTTTCGGCCGAGTCCTGGCTCACCCTGTCTGATATTTCGGGGCCGTCCAGCGCGACCGTAACCGTACTCGACAATCCCGCGGACCTGCCCGCGCTGGTGGAGCGGTTGCGCGCCGCCTCGATAATCGGCATCGACACCGAGGCCTCTTCCCCCGACCCGCGCAATGCCGAGCTGATCGGTCTTTCACTGGCTGCCGGGCCGGAACAGGTGTGGTATCTGCCTTTCGGCCACCGGCCGGCGGTCGGGGAGCTCGCCGCACCTACGCCGGTCCGAAACCTGCCATCGCTCACCGACGTCGTCAGCGCCCCTCTATATGCGCTCCTCACCGATCCGGCGGTGCCCAAGGCGGGGCACGACATCAAGTTCGACTGGCAGGTCCTGCGACGGGCCGGGGTCGACCTCGCAGGGGTGGCGTACGATTCCATGCTTGCGAG
>JBDTUV010000186.1:0-5689 GCA_040007575.1 Gemmatimonadales bacterium | reverse complement strand
GATGAAGGTCGGCGTCGTCGGCAACCCGCGATACGGGGACCTCAAGGGTATCCTGGCGCAGGTGGCCATCGCGGCGCCTTATCGCGGGATCACGCTCTACAGCGAGCCTCGGCTCGAGTCGTTCTGGAACAGCGATGTCCCCACGTTCGAAGGGGTCGAGCTCGACGCGCTGATCACGTTTGGGGGCGACGGCACCTTACTGCGGGGCGCCCGTCTCCTTGGCGGCCGCGAAACCCCGATCCTCGGCGTGAATCTCGGGCGAGTCGGTTTCCTCACCACAGCCACCCGCGAGTCGCTCGAGCCCGCCCTGGAATCACTGGTTACCGGAAAGTTCGAGATCGAACGCCGGCAGGCGCTGCGGGCAGCCATTCGCGACCCGGAGGGCGAAACCCGCTCCACCCAGATGGCCATGAACGATGTCACCGTCCACAAGGGCGGTGTGGCCCGGGTAATACGGGTGAACGTCTTCATTCAGGGCGATAATGTCGGGCCTTACAGCGCCGACGGCATCATCGTCGCTACCCCGACCGGCTCCACCGCCTACAGCTTGAGTGCGGGCGGTCCCATTGTCGTGCCCGGGGTCGAGGCCATTATCGTCACCCCGATTGCGGCACACACCCTGGCGGTCCGGCCCCTCGTGGTTCCTGCCACGTACCGGATCGTGGTCGAGCCGATAGCAGGCTGGTCCGACGATCTGCTGGTCTCGTTCGACGGCCAGACCGGCACTACCCTCGCTCCCGGCGAGTCGGTGGATGTGAGTCGTGCCGACCATCGGGTGTGCCTCATCCGCTTGGGTGGTGACGGCTTCTTCGGCCGGATGCGGCAGAAGCTGCATTGGGGCGATCTGTTGGGGAGACAGCAGGGCTCGTAATGCTCACCGAACTCCGCGTCCGAGATCTCGCCACCATCGCCGATGTCACCCTCCAGCTAGGGCCGGGGCTCAACGTGCTCACCGGCGAGACCGGCGCGGGAAAGTCGATGCTGATCGATGCCCTCTCGCTGCTCCTGGGTGAGCGGGCGGCGGGCGGCAGCGTACGTCCTGGCGCCGCCAAGTCCGTCGTCGAGGGAGCCTTCGAGGGGATCGACGCAGCAACCCGCCGGCGGATGGAGGAGCTCGGCCTGGATGTTGAAGACGGTCGTGTCGTGGTCCGCCGGGAGGTCTCCTCCGAGGGCCGCTCACGCGCCTGGGTGAACGGAAGCCCCACCACCGCCGCCGTGCTGGCCCAGCTCGGCGCGCTTCTGGTAGACCTCCACGGACAACACGAGACCCAGTCGCTGCTGCATGCTGAGGCACAGCGCGAGATTCTCGATGCCTTCGCGCACGCCGAGGCCGAGAGGGCCGCGGTGGCGGACGCTCACATCGCCGTCGCCAAGTTTCGAGCGGAGGAGTCGGGTCTTACTGCCCGGCGGGATGAGGTACGCCGCCGGGCGGACTATCTGCGACATGTCGTTGACGAGATCACTGGGGCCAAAATCAAGCCGGGAGAAGATGAGACCCTGCAGCTCGAATCGCGGCGGCTGAGCCAGGCGGGCACGCTGGTGGAACAGGCGCAGCGGATCGTCGAGGCGCTCGAGGGTGAAGCGGGAAACGCGTTGGGTGCGCTGGGCGTGGCCGACCGTGCTCTGACCAGCCTGGAGAAGGTCGACCCCAGCGTAAGCGCCTGGCGGGAGATGCTCGACGCCGGCTTCGCCAACCTCTCCGAGGTTAGCCGGCTGGCCGGCGACTACGCCGGCTCGGTGCAGGAAGATCCCGAGCGGCTGGCGTTTGTCGAGCGGCGGCGCGATCTGCTCTCCCGCCTGTCAGGCAAATACGGCGCGGCGCTCCAGGAGGTGCTGGCGACCCGGGATCAGGCCGCGGCAGAGCTGGATCTCCTGGATACGGCCGACACCGACCTTCGTGGCCTCGCCGCCCGGCGCTCGGCCGCCGAGGGTGCGCTTCGCACCGCCGCCGAGGCGCTCAGCGCCCGCCGGGGCGAGGCGGCCGACCGTCTGTCCCGGGGTGTGAACCGTCTGCTGCCGCAATTAGGTCTGCCCGGGGGAAAGCTGTCCGTGGCTCTGCTCTCGCTGCCCGAAGCCGGCGCGCACGGACAGGAGAGCGTGCAGCTCAACGTCCAGCTAAACGTCGGGCTGGAGGCCAAGCCGCTCGCCAGAGTTGCGTCCGGCGGCGAGCTGTCGCGACTGATGCTTGCGCTGAAGGTGGTGCTGGTCAAGCACGACGCCATCGCTACCCTGGTCTTCGATGAGGTCGATCAGGGCATCGGAGGAGAAACCGGAGTGCAGGTAGGTTCGGCCCTCGCCGAGGTGGCCGAGCGGCACCAGGTGCTCGTGATCACCCACTTACCACAGATTGCCGCCCGGGCTGACGGACACCTGGTAGTGTCGAAGCAGGCGCGCGGCGGGATTGCCACCAGCGACGTGCAGGTGCTTCACGGTGAGGACCGGGTCAACGAGATCGCGCGGATGCTGGGAGACACGGAGGGCGACGCTGCCCGGCGGCATGCGCAGGCGTTGCTGCGAACTCCGGCGGTCGCAAAGCGTCGCTAGCGGCCGGCCATCCGCGTCATCCCGAGCGCAGCGAGGGATCGCTCAAAGCAACGTCGGAACACCATAGCTCAAACGGTCGCTCACTCTTGTAGTCGCCCAGCGTCCTGAGCACCGATTTCCGACGTTAGCCCGGCCGATTCCTCGCTCTGCTCGGAATGACGCGGGAGGCCTCTACCACAACCCGAAATACATCCTCAAGCTTGCACGGACCCGGTGCGTGCCCGGCACCCGCCCTTTGCCCGAGCGCAGGACTCGCTCGTAGCTCCAGCTCGCGTCCACCGGTAATCCCGACCCTCCAGCTCTGAACCGGCCCGGGTTGGAGTAGGTGAGGCCGGCGGAGAGCAGCGTGGCGTTGGCCGCCGTCTCCTCCGCGAGCACGCTCGCGTCCACCCCTGGCAGCGCGTCCGCGGCCGACGCGTACGTGACCTGGTCCATCTTTCTGGTCCAGTGCCGGAGCCCTGCCTGCAGCGCCAGCGTCCGGGCCAGCCGGTAAAAGGGCCGCACATCGATCGCGATGATGTCGCCCGGGTCTCGGCGTACCAATGCGAGCCGGTCGGGTCCGACAAACGGCTGGCTGGGTGGTGCCACACGGGCCAGAATAGTGGAGGGGAGCTGCCGCACATATGTGCCCGCAAGCCGCGCCCCGAAGGCACCCGCGCCGAGGTCGGTGGCGACATCGATCTGGAGATCGGTCTGCTCGTCACCAGAGCCGATATCGAGCGGGCGGTCGGGCTGATCGGCGAGTCCGGTAGGGAACCGCACCAGCCCTGAAACCGCGACCCGGAGCCCACCGCGGCTGGTGCCCCGATCCCAACGATCGACCAGGGTCAGCGCAGCGCCGGCTTCCGCGTCGCCCCGGAAGGTGACCTTGGACTCACCGACACGGAGGGCGAGCGGACCGGCGAGCACCTGCCGCAGCCCATCATCACCCACCGGGTCCACCGGGAGCACCGGGGCCACGCTGAAGCCGGGAACGCTCAGGCTGGATGCTAGGGTATTCTGGAGTGTCGCTATCCGGGTCAGAACCGCGGCACCGGTACCGCTGGTGATGGTGGGAACGACCGGCGACGCGGTGGTGGGATCCGCCAGCAATCCGAACAGGTCGGACCGCAGTGCGGTGCCTTGGGCGAGAGTGGCCTGTGCCAGCGCCAGTTGGGCCGGATCTCCGTTGTAGTCCCCGGCTGCGAGCTTACTGCTGAGCGTGGCTAACGCGACATCGAAATCGCTGAAGAAAGGGAGCTGGCTGTCCTCCCCCGGGTTGAGGCCCCCATCGGCATTGGTCGAGGTGAGTGCGAGGTGCGTCTGCACCCGGGTTCGCACCAGGGGAATCCGTCCAAAGATCGTGATCCGATTGGTCAGACCGAGTCCTAAGCCGAAAATTCCCTTGCCTACATCGGCCAGCGCATCGGTGGTCACCGCGCCTAGATTAAGACGGTAGCCCGTATTCCCTATGATCCGGCCGATCCGCGCGTCGGCGTCGGCCAGCAGCGGGATTCGGTCGCTGCCGAGCGCGGGGCTGGAGAGGTCGGCCGCATAGCTTTCCCGCTGGCCATTGTGGAACCGCCGGTCGAAGGTCTCGAGCGAGCCTTCGAGCTCGACTCGGACCGTGCCGCCCGGGACCCCGACCGCCGGGAGCTGCGCCCACACCCGCGATGGCATAACCAGGCAGGCGATAATTCCGAGGCGCTGCACGCAATGCCCCACAGTCCCTCCCGAGAGAAGCCGTTTAACCCGACTCGCCTGTCTCCGGCAAGGCTGGCAACTTCGCTGTTTACCTCGAGCTTTGCTACCCAACCCACAGTGGCGGTATCGGCGCCCGGCCGCGTGAATCTGATCGGGGAGCACACCGATTATAACGGCGGCCCGGTCCTGCCGGTGGCCCTGGAGCGGCGCACTGCTGTGGCCGCCCGCGCGGCCCAACGCTGGGCCTTCGTGTCCGGCACGGAGAACGAGGTCCACGAGATCGACATCGACGCCCCGATACGGCGGGCCTGGACCGATTACATCGTGGGCGTGGTGCGGGAGCTTCGCCGGCTGCGTGCGGCGCCACCCGGTGCGGAGCTGGCGTTGGCCACGAGCCTCCCCATCGGAGCCGGGCTCTCGTCGTCGGCCGCGCTGACGGTGGCGGTTGCCAAGGCACTGAGCCTCCTGGCGGGAAGGCGACTCTCGGCGCCGGCCCTGGTTGAGGTCGCGTTTCGCGCGGAGTATCACCAGGTTGGCGTCCGCTGCGGCCGAATGGATCAGACGATCGCCGCCCATGCGAAGTCGGGCTCGGCACTTTTGTTCGATACTGCGAGCGGCATGCTGCGCCCGGTTCCATTTCCGGGCCGGCTCTGGATCGTGGAGACCGGGGTGTGGCACCGGCTCACCGGCGGTGCGCTCAATGAACGGCGGCGTGAGTGCGAGGAAGCGCTCGCGTTCTGCCGCGAGTGGCGTCCGGGACTGGCTCATCTGGCGGGACTCTCCCTGCGTGACTTGCCGGAGATGGAGCGCCGGCTGCCGCCTCCCCTCGTGCCTCGGGTGCGCCACGTGGTCACGGAAACGGCGCGAACCAGAAGCGCTGCCGACGCGTTGGCCGCCGGAGATCTGCCCACCCTCGGCCGACTGCTGGTCGAAGGGCACCAGTCACTGCGGGACGACTACGAGTCGACGATTCCGGAGGCGGACCTCATCGTGGCATCAGCGGTGGAGCACGGTGCCTACGGTGCCAGGCTCACGGGGGCTGGCTGGGGCGGGGCAGTGGTGGTGCTGGCACCGGCTGGGAGGGAGGCAAGGATCGTAGCCGAGATCGGGAGCGATTTTCAGCAGCGGTACCGGCAGATGCCGGTCACCTGGAGCACGCGCGCATCCCGCGGGGTGCGGCGCGAGACGATTCCAGGGTAAGACGGTATATTTGCTCACCGCCTTCGCCCGGGTGGTGAAATGGTATACACAAGGGACTTAAAATCCCTTGAGCTTCGGCTCGTGCGGGTTCGAGTCCCGCCCCGGGCACTTTACACCACAACGACTTAGCTGCACGTCAGCGCACCGCAGCAATGCGCTTTACCGACGATTGTCCCTGCGGGGCGGTGGCGGAAACTTCGGGATCGTGACCTCCTTCGAGTACCAACTTCACCCAGTAGGCCAACTATTAGCAGGTGTCCTG
>JBDTUV010000185.1:0-5694 GCA_040007575.1 Gemmatimonadales bacterium | reverse complement strand
CCGCTGGCGCCGATTCTGGTGGTGCAGAGAGTCGGGGTCCAGCTCGGGCTGGCGCTCTGATCCAACAGCCCAGCCTTCACGACCACCCTACTACTCTGTGGCTCACTTCTCTCTACGTCAGGCGCGAGTAGGTATCCCGAGCGGGATGTAACGCGGCGCCGTAATCCCGATCCCTTCACATCCGCCAGGGAAGGTGACGGTCCCTCCCGGTTTCCCTCTGGTTCCCTCGGAGGTTACCGTCTCGGAGGGCCCGCAGCCAAACGCGTGGCTGAAGCTGGTATTCGCACTGAACGTCTGAGCGCTGATGGTGACCGTGGCTGTGACGGGAAGACGGGTCTCATAATCCTCCACCCAAACGGTGTAGTTGCTGGCCACCCCGATCACCGGCTTGGGATCGACGCAGGCGAAGAGTTTCCGCAGACCTTGCCACTCCGCCAGGAAACCCTGGAGCTTGCCGGTCATGGCATCCCGGTACTTCTCTGCGCCCTTCACATTCGGGTGACCCATTGACGCGCCTGCGCACAACGGGTCGAACTCCTGCCCCGCGGCTGTGCAGTAGGCCTTGCGTGCGTTGAGCATGGGATCGCTCTCCGCCACGTTAAACAGGCACCGCTGGGAGGCCCCGTACCCGTTGTATATCGAGAACCCCGGGTCGGCGTACACGCAGCGGTTTGGCGTGCGTCCGTTCTGCGCATCGACCGCAGCCTTCAGCCCGGCGCCGGATTCGGCGTAGAATGCGCTGCAGTTGGCGATCATCTGCTGTTTGTGCCACGGTAGTGCTAGCACGCCCAGAGGAAGGATGGCTAGTAACACCGTGACCGCCTCGGTCGAACTGTCATCGGTAATGATCGGGTAGTACCCCGGCACTATGAACTTTGCATTGGGGAAGAGACTGACCGCCATGGGTAGCAGATACGCCATCCGGCCCCCCACCACATCTCGGGTGACCTCGCCCACGCCCCCGCTGGAGTTGAGGGGGTTGAGGATGTGCGTGATCTTCACGTCATTGGCGCCCCCATTGAGCAGCACCAGGTCGATCTCGGCTCGGTCGTTACGGGCGGCATTGAGCTGATGGCTGATGGACGGGTAGGGGGACGGCACCTCCCCCTCCCACCCAGTGGCACCATCTTCCGAATCCGTCTGGATGACGGCCCCTGAATGGGCAAGGTTCTGAAGGGTCACGGCTCGGCCGGACAGGTTGGCGCCGACCCAGTCCTTCACCAGAGTCGCGAACTTGAGGTTGTGACTCAGGCCCTGTCCCCACATGATCGAGTCGCCGAAGGCCAGGATGTTAAACGGCCGAGTCGGGACCTGCAGAACCTGGTGCGCGCCGGCACGGCCGGCGGCTTGAAGCATAGAGCCCAGACTTCCATAGGTCAGGCAGCCAACACCAGCTGCCGCGAAAGAGGAAGCATTGCGGATGAACCCGCGCCGATCGACGGAGGTTGTCATGGCCGTGCACACCGGCTCAGCACCACCTGAATGCTGGGAAGCGGGCTCGTCTCCCCCGGGATCTCGCCGGCCGCTTCGGTGCTGAAGAAGGAGGCGACGGAATAGGTATAGAGGCCAGGCTTCAGCCCCGTGTCGACGTAGGATGTGCCTCGTACCGGCTGGACGGTAATCGGAGCATTGTCACGAAATACGCTGTAACCGGTCGCGTCGGGCACCGGAAGCCAGGTGAGGGTGATCGTGGTGCCCAGCGAGGTTGTCGCCGCGAGAGCTGCCGGCGGCAGCCCTGGCGGCATGGCCAGGACTGCAGGCTCGCTGGTGCCGGCCCGATAGGGCGCGCTGTCCGGATAGGTGACCACCACTGTGTAGGTATAGGTGACCTTCGGACTCCGCCGCAAATCGATGTGGCGGATCGGCGGCACAGTATTCGGGCTTCCACCATAGGAGATCGGCGGTAGCCTGGGATCGGGCTTGCCGGAGTTCGTAGGATCCACCGCGAGCACGAGACCCGGGGTGGCAGGGACAGTGTGTATCAGTGCGGCAGCGCTGGATCCGCCGCCACTCCGGTAAATCTGATAGCCGTTCGCGGCGGGGACCGTCGACCATGTCACCTTCGCCGTGGTCGGTCCCAGGGCCGTACCATAAATCATGCCCGGTGCCGGCCCCGCGGGTCTAGGATCCCTGCCCCGCATTTCCTGGCGAGGTAGTGCTGTCTTCGGCAAGGGCGTGCGGTCGGGGACCTGCGCCGCCACAAGCTGGGGCAGCGCCAGGGCACACACTATCACCTGCAGGGTAAGCGATCCGGGGTATACCGGCCGTATGGGCTTTCTCTCGGTGCTCACGGGACGGGTATGCTGGAAACGGCCCGCTCCCACAACTGGATGTAGCCCTCCGCCGACCGGAACAGCGGATCGAGGTCCCGCTCGCTCAGGCCGATGTTCTTCATATCCTGGATCATTTCGGGCAGCAGCCCGAAGTGCGCCAACCCCTCCGAGTTGTAGTCGAACGTCCGATTTCCGGCGATACTAGGCTGCAGCTGCACACCGGTCCTGGTGGCAATCGGATACATGACCCGGTTAGCCTGAGGAACTCCACAGTGCCCATCGAACCGGGGACCGAGCAGCTCGTTTAAGAATTGATCGCTGGCCACGGCAACGGCCGCACTATCCGGCCCCCCCATGGTGCGTACCGCGTAGAGGTAGGACTGGACCATGGACTTTGTGCTGCGGTTACAGTCATTAGGGATGAACGTGCTACCCGCCGCCGCGAACTGCTTCGAGTCCCCGGGTGCGAGTCCCACTGCCACCATACCGCCGTCTCGCTTGATGGCCGACATCCAGGCCGGAGACTTGTCGCGCTCAGAGCTGTGCCCGTCCGGCGTCGTTGCAACAAACCCGGTATGTCCACTGATAACGGGATACTGACGGGCTGAGGTAAGCGCGAGGACGGCATCGGTGGTTTTCATTCCCATGTGATCGATGTCAATGATCATCCCCTTGTTCATCATCGATCGAATAAGGTGGGCTCCGAGAGGCATCAGCCCTCGTTGATTGCATTTCTGGGCGAATCGCGAGGAGCAATCCTCATCCTGCGGAGGCGTGAAACTGAGCAGGCCGCCTTGATTGGTAGCCATGCTGTTGGCACCGAACAGGAACTTTTCGGTACCACCGCCAAGGGCGTAGCCGCCGTATGCATTGTCGGCGAAGTGGACGGGAATCAGGTGACGAACGCCCTTCTGGTAGTACTTGTCGAGCTGCGCATTCACAAACGTCTCGCTGCATTCGTTCTTGCCACAGCCGAACAGCTTGTCCACCTCGATGCCCAGCACCACTGCGAGCTTGCCGTCAGCGATAATCTTCCTGGCATCCTCTGGACTGTAGGCGATCCGGAACCAGCCCTTGCCGGGTCCGCCGCTCTGCATGTCGGTATAGTTTTCCATGTTCTTGGCGGCGTCGATCTGGAGATCGGCAGCCTCCATGTCGCCGCAGCTTCGGCCCAGGGCCTTGGCCGGCACCAGTTCACAGAGAGTCCCGTTGTTTACGGCGTGTGACACCAGCAGCCTCAAGCCGCCCTGGAAGGCCCGATAGATCCAATCAGAGTGCATCTGCTGATGATCCAGGGTATTGTAGGCCGGCCAGCCGTCGAAGTTCGGAAAGCCGCCGGTTTTGTGTCCCACCGAGATGTTGCCGCCAAAGATCCGCTTCAGGTTTCCCACCAGGTCCGTCAGCCCGGCAAAGCCATGCCACTGCTCACAGATCGAGAGTACTGCGGCAAGGGGCCCAAACGCCTCACCCCAGAAGAGTCTTCCGCCGGAAGCGTAGTTCGCGAACGGATGCGTGTGCGTATCCGCAAACCCGACGATCGGCTGCGAGAGAGTGATGTGCACCGAGGGGAGCCCGGCGGTTTGGTAGGCACCACCGTAGTCGGCTGTTACTTGCCAGCTGTAGCTGCCGTATGGGAGATTGGAAAACGTTGTTCCCACCGTGGACACGACCAGGCCGTCACCCGGCTGTCCGGTGCCGAAGATGCGATACGCCTTGGCGAAGTCGACCGGCTTCCAGGTCAAGGCCACTTGACCGGTTCCGGTTTTCTTCGCTGAGAACCACGTCGGAGCCTGGCCCTCTGGCGGATTGGCATAGACGAAATCGGCGCTTCCCTGCCGCCCGTCCGGGTAGAGGGCGGTCACCCGGTAGGTCCCGCCCGAAGTGACGAACTCAGCGTGCTCGAAGCTTACTGAGGCGACCTTCCAGGAGGTCCCGGTCGAAGAAGTGCCGAGCTTAGGGAACTGGTAGTCTGGTGCGTCGATCGGCTGCGGCGTCAGCGTCAGGAATTGGCCACCAGTCTTCCCGGTGAACGCGACCAGATAGCCGGACGCCTCAGGGAGCGCGTCCCAGATAACCGTATGCGCAAGCGGCCCTTGGGACTCCACCCGCAGGTTTTCTGGCGCAGGGCCGGCCGGCATCGGCGTGCGAGACAGCCTCTCCGGCAACGGCTGCACAGCAATGGGCTGCAATGCTCCGGCGGCCGCAGTGGTCTTCACGGCTGGAGCAACCGTCGGCTGGCCAGGCGAGGGCGAGGCCAGGGTCGCCGTGACAGGCGCGATAGCCATCGGCACCAGCGCCGCTGTAGCGGGCGCGGTGGTAGCCGGTGGAGCGGACGCGGTGGTGGTAGCCGCTGGTGGAGCGGATGCGGGGCTGGTAGCAGCCGGGGGCGCGGATGCGGTGCTGGCAGCAGCCGGAGTGGTGACGCTGACCTTGTTGCTGTAGACGGCAGGACCACCGCTATAGGTGCCCCTGATCCGATATTTCAGCGCCGACCCCGCGGGGGCGGCTGAATCGGGATAGCTGGTAGCCTGAATTTTGTGCGGCGTAATGTTGTCGAATTGGCCGGTGCCCACCGCCCGCTGGACCCAGTATCCGGTCGAGTTGGTCCCCGCACTCCAGGTCAGCTCCACGATGGTGGGCGCCGTCGCGGTTGCCTTCAGGTTGGTCTGCGCCGCAAGCTGGCCCTGGGTAGTCAGGACGAGCCCGAGTAGGCCCATCATGACCCGGCGGACGATTGAGCTCATATTGCCATCCTCTCACACTGATTAGTGAAGTCACTGCTTTGCGTCAACGTCCACGCGCGACCAGCTGCTACTTGACGACGAGCTCCATGCGCTCGCAGTACAGTTCTGCGACCATCCTCCGAACGGCCTCGGCATTCGCCACCTGACGCTCCGGACCCAGCCCTGCGATGCCACAGTTGATGAGGTTGACTCGACCCAATTCGTTCTTCAAGGAGGGATCGAGGAACACGATCGCGCCATTCTTCTCCTTCTCGTCACCGCTGTTGCCCTTGACGATGAAATCGTCGCTCCAGTCCACCCATGTTTTTGCTGTGACCTCAGGGATCGCGATCTTCAAGCTGGGGAACTCGATTCCTCCGGCTTCCTTCGCGGACACGCGGCTTTCCCCGACTGCCGGTTCCGCCATGTGCTGACCGACGGTAAAAGACTCGATTCGGGGCACCTTACTCACATCCAGCCCGGGCAGCTCGAGGCGGAAGTTTGCCGGCAACCACGCCTTCTGGTGGGCAGCGGGAGTAATTGAAGCCTGAGCTCCAGAGCCCGGAATCAGCCGAATCGTCTCAGACGCGAGCTTGACCGTGAGATATGCGGGGTCTTTGCTGCTTGCATCGAGGGTTGGGAACGTCGTCTCCAGGACGAGAGCATGGGTGAACTCCCGTGCGCTGCGCTCCTTGTAG
>JBDTUV010000184.1:0-5705 GCA_040007575.1 Gemmatimonadales bacterium | reverse complement strand
CCGCAGTTCGCCGCCAAGCGCGACGTGTTCGCCAACCGCGAGACCCGGATGTGGTTCAAGGCGGAAGTCGAAGGCGAGTATCCGGGCCAGTGCGCCGAGTTCTGCGGCATTCAGCACGGGCGGATGGCGCATCGGATCAAGGCCCAGAAGCCGGAGGAGTTTCAGGCCTGGGTGGCCCACATGCAAACGCTGGCTGCAAAGCCGCAGCCGGGACCGGCGCCCAACCCGAAGTATGCCGAGGGCGAGAAGCTGTTCACCGCCAAGGGCTGCATCGCGTGCCACTCGCTGGTCGCGGTCAACGCGCCCAAGGGCATGGTTGGACCCAATCTCGCCAACGTCGGCGCCCGCTCATTCATCGCGGCTGGAACCCTCAAGAATACGGACGAGAACCTGGCCCACTGGATCCGGGATCCTCAGGGGATCAAGAAGGGCGTCCTGATGCCCAATCTGGGCGTGACCGAAGCCGAAGCGCAGGCGCTCGTGGCGTACCTCCGGGCGCACCAGTAGACAACCACGAAACAAGGCTCGTATGGCTACCAGGGTTCTAGATCAGCACCAGACACATGCGGCTGCTCACGGCGAGAAGACCGGGCTCTGGGGCTGGATCACGACAGTCGACCATAAACGCATCGGCATCCTCTACGGTGCCACGGCGTTCTTCTTCTTCCTGCTGGGTGGCGTCGAGGCGCTGCTGCTTCGAATCCAGCTGGGCTCGGCGGAGAACACGTTCCTCTCGCCCGAGACGTACAACCAGCTGTTCACGATGCACGGCACGACGATGATCTTCCTCGCCATCATGCCGCTCTCGGCGATGTTCTTCAACTTCATGATCCCGTTGTTGATCGGGGCGCGGGACGTGGCATTCCCCCGACTGAATGCATTCAGCTACTGGGTGTTCCTGCTGGGTGGCCTGTTTCTCAATTCGAGCTGGTTCTTTGGGGCCGCGCCGGACACCGGGTGGTTCGGCTACGCCAACCTCACCTCCAAGCAGTATTCGCCTGGGCTGCACGTCGATTTCTGGATGCTCGGCCTCCAGATCCTGGGCATCGCGTCCCTGGCCGCGGCGGTGAACTTCTTCGTCACGGTCGTAAACATGCGGGCGCCCGGCATGAGCCTCATGCGCATGCCGATGTTCGTCTGGATGAGCTTCATCACCCAGGTGCTGCTGCTGCTGGCCTTCCCGGTCATTACCGTCGCCCTGATCCTGCTGATGTACGACCGGTTCTTCGGCACCCACTTCTTCGTGCCGTCGGGTGGGGGCGATCCGCTTCTGTGGCAGCATCTGTTCTGGATTTTCGGCCATCCCGAGGTCTACATCCTGATCCTGCCGGCGTTCGGCATCGTATCCGAGGTGCTGCCGGTCTTCTCCCGGAAGCCGCTCTTCGGCTACGCCGCCATGGTCTTCTCCGGCGTGTTCATCGCGTTCCTCGGCTTCGGGGTGTGGAGTCACCACATGTTCTCCACCGGCATGGGGCCGCTGGCGGACACGTTCTTCTCGCTCACGACCATGCTGATCGCGATTCCGACCGGGGTGAAGATCTTCAACTGGATCGGCACCATGTGGGGCGGGTCGCTCCAGTTCCGGACCCCGATGCTGTTTGCCATCGGGTTCATCGCCATGTTCATCATCGGCGGCCTTTCCGGGGTCATGCACTCGCCCCCGCCGGCGGACCTGCAGCAGACCGATACGTACTTCGTCGTGGCGCACTTCCATTACGTGATGTTCGGGGGCAGCATCTTCGGCCTGACGGCAGGGGCCTATTACTGGTGGCCCAAGATGTTCGGCCGGATGCTGAACGAGGGCCTGGGGAAGCTGCACTTCTGGCTGATGCTGATCGGCTTCAACCTGACCTTCTTCCCGATGCACTTCGTGGGACTTCACGGCATGCCGCGGCGGGTGTACACCTACCCGAAAGACCTGGGCTTCGAGCTGCTGAATCAGATCGAGACGGCCGGCGCCTTTCTCCTGGGCGTCTCCTTTCTGGTCTTCCTGGTCAACATCTTCCGGACCTGGCGTGGGCCACGGAATGCCCCGGCCGATCCGTGGAACGGAGCTACACTGGAGTGGGCCATTCCTTCGCCGCCCCCGGAGTTCAACTTCGCCGAGATCCCGACCGTGCATGGACGCGATGCACTGTGGGAGCTGAAGCGCGAGCGCGGCGGCACGCTTCCCGAGCCGGCCCGGGTCAGCGGAGCGGGCATTCACATGCCGAACCCGTCGTACTGGCCGCTGGTAACCGCGGTCGGGATTCTGGGCTTCTTCGTATTCCTCATGATGCTGGGGCACACCGGGATCTGGCCGGTGGTGGCGTCCTTTGGGCTGCTGCTGCTGGGAGTGTACAAGTGGGCCTACGAGCCTGCGGGGTGAAACTGTTCACGCTTCTTGGAGAACGACTTTGACAGCTCACGCAGAGGCGGCGCACCTCGAGACCTCCACCGGACTGGATAACCGGAAGGTGGCGATTTGGACCTTCATCGGGTCCGAATGCATGTTCTTCGCCACCCTGATCTCGAACTATCTGGTCAACAAGGGCAGGAGCCTGGTCGGGCCGTTTCCCCACGAGGCGTGGACCTCACCGACCGGCCAGCACTTCGAGCCGATCTTCGAGATTCCGCTGGTCACCCTGGGTACCGCGCTGCTGCTGTTCAGCTCGCTGTTCGTGGTGCTGGCCCTCAGCGGGGCGCAGCGGGGGAGCCGAAAGGCGCTGATCGGCTGGCTCGGCGCCACCATCGCCTGCGGCATCTTCTTCGCCGGCATGCAGGTATATGAGTTCACCCACTTCGTCCACGAAGGCCTCGGCTTCACCACCAATCTCTTCGGGTCGAGCTTCTACACCCTGACCGGCTTCCACGGCACCCACGTGGCGATCGGGGTGCTCTGGCTGAGCACGCTCTGGGTCGATGCCCTGCGGGGCAAGCTGCCGCCGCAGAAGTCGCTCAACTTGGAGATGGCGGCGCTGTACTGGCACTTCGTCGACGTGGTGTGGATCATCATCTTCCCCGTCGTCTACCTCATCAAGTGAGCAGGGGACCATGGCTTCCCATGTAACCGCCGACGTCCACGAGCACGCTCACCCGACCGCGGGCCTTTACTTCAAGGTCGGTCTCGTGCTCTTCGTCCTCACCGCGCTCGAAGTGGGACTGTACGAGATCACCTACGGGGAGCACGCCGGGTCGCTGGCTACAACGCTCAAGCCCTTCTTCGTCCCCATGCTGCTGCTGTTGTCGGCCGCGAAGTTCGCCCTGGTGGCGATGTTCTACATGCACCTCAAGCAGGACAGCAGGCTCTTCGCCGGGGTGTTCGTCTTCCCCCTCATCATCGCGGCGTTCATTGTCGTCGCCCTCATGGTTCTCCACGCCTATCACTTCGCGTTCGCGCGGTCGGGGTGAAGGAATGCTATTGGCTATCCGGTGAGCAGAGCAGCTTCTAGCCCAAAGCGCATAGCCAATAGCCCATAGCCAATAGCCTATACCCCATGCCCATCGACGATCGCCTTCGACCTACAGTCCCATACGAGTTGGCCTGGTCGCTTCACCCCAGCGTTCTGATAGGCACCGGAATTCTCGGTGCCTTGTACTTTTATGGAATCGGGCCGCTGCGCCGGCGCCGCGGACTCCCGCCGGCCTCGCCCTGGCAGGCCCTCTCCTTCTCGGCCGCCCTTCTGGTGTTGGTGGCCTCGCTCAACGGGCCGCTCCATGACCTGAGCGACTACTATCTCTTCTCCGTGCACATGGTGCAGCACCTGGTGCTCACCCTGGTGTTCCCGCCGCTGCTCCTAGCCGGCATTCCTGAATGGCTGCTCCGGCCCTCGCTGGACCGGCCGACCCTGCGACGGACCGCTCAGGTGCTCACCCGCCCGTGGGTCGCAGCGGTACTGTTCAGCGCCTCCATTGCCGTCTGGCACCTGCGACCCTTCTACGACCTCATGATGCGAAACCATGAGGTGCACATCGCCACCCACCTGATGTTCATGGTGACGGCCACGCTGATGTGGTGGCCAGTGATGAGCCCTATGCCGGAGCTCCGGCTCCCGACCGGGCTCAGTATGCTGTACCTGTTCCTGGTCGGGATACCGATGCAGGTGGTGGCGGCGCTGATCACGTTCGCGGACGAGACGCTGTATCCCTGGTACGTGATCGCCCCACGCACCTGGGGACTCTCCCCGCTCGACGATCAGAAGCTCGGCGGCCTGATCATGTGGGTTCCGGGGAATCTCTACCTCTTCGCGGCGATCGGAGTGCTGTTTTTCAGGTGGGCGAGAGAGGAAGAAAGGGTAAGCGGTAAAGGGTGAACGGTAAGCGGGGAAGACACAGCGTGAGCGGGGAAGAAACTGCGCGGTGCGGTGGGGATCCAACGAGATTACTGCGGTGCGCGCCGCTTCCCAATGACTAAGCTCCCAGCTCCGGGCTCCAGGCTGACAACACAAGACACAGCCAGCCCAGGAGGAAGGCCACTCCTCCCAGCGGAGTCACCGCGCCCCACCAGCGAACCCCGGTCAACGCCAGGATATAGAGACTACCCGAGAAGAGCACGGTTCCCGCCAGAAACAGCCAGCCGGCCCACACCGGCAACGACCCCGGCCAGCGAGTGATCGCCCAGGCGACAGCCAACAACGCCAGGGCGTGGTACATCTGATATCGCGCGGCGGTTTCGAATATCGCCAGAAGGTCAGGCGTCAGCCGGGCCCTGAGGGCATGAGCGCCGAATGCGCCCGCCGCGACAGAGATGAGGGCAGACACTGCGCCCAAACCGAAAAAGAGCCGGTCCATTCAGCTCACCGGTGTGAGAGTCCCTGTGCGGTGAGCTCATCGGGTGTTGTCCTGCGATCGGCCCAGGCGGCAAGTGCTCCCATCGCCAGGATGAAAACGATGGCGCTCGCTGCTACCGTCGTCATGTTCGGCGGCAGTGGCCCATATGTGCTGGCCAGGTAGGTGCCGACCAGCAGTAGAACAACGATCAGAATCCTGCCCGCCCTGACCGGGTGGCGGTGGGATCCCCGCGCCAGATACAGCGCCAGACCCGCGCCGAACACGAGACCCTCGGCGGCCAGGGAGGCGACCCGATTGTTCCACAGGCCGAGCCCCAGCTTGGTGGAGTCGTTGCCCATGAGCGGCAGATCGGCTACGTGCACCAGCACGTCGAGCAGATAATGAGAGAACACGGCCAGGCCCACCACTGCGGCCGCCTGCCAGTGCCGGCTGGTATCGCGGGTGGGCCAGGAGTAGTACAGCGCCGCGGCCACCACGCTCCAGGCGATGACCCCCACCAGACTGTGCGAGATGGGATAGTCCAGAAACTCGAACGGGGTGACAGCGGTGTATCCCGGGACGATCCTCGCGTGTTCCCATCCCAGGAGCACGAAGATGCTCCAGAGCAAGTCGGGGAACTGAACCGCGACGAAAAGCGTCCCCAGCGACAGCTTGGGCTCGGCCCGCTTGAGCGCGAAGGCTATGCCGTAGTGGCCTAGGAACATGGTGCGACAGCGGGGCAGCGGGGCAGGGCGACAGCGGGACAGGGCGACAGCGGGACAGGGCCTACCACCGTGGTGCCGATGCTCATGGCCATTCCTTTTGTGGGACTGATGCTGCCAACTTGCCGACAAACCGACGCGCTGTCCAGATGATGGGTCACTCGCGTTCCGCCCCTCCGCCCCGCTGTCCCGCTTACCCCCCCTTGAGCCACGCTCCCCCGTCCACCACCATGA
>JBDTUV010000183.1:0-5716 GCA_040007575.1 Gemmatimonadales bacterium | reverse complement strand
CCAGCGGGATGTTCAGGGAGATGCTGCGGGTGAGGCGGGTGACGGTGGAAACCTCGCGCGGGTGGACGGCGGAGTGCCGGGGCACGAGCAGCACGTCGTCGAAGGTGAGGCCGAGTTTGGGTCGGATCACGCTCATGGACATCTTGACGGTAGATGCATCTCCAAGTGTAGCGGTCGTTTGCGACGAAATCAAGCGGTTTATTGCGGCCGAGCCCGGCGCCAGATGAAGTACACCGGAATACCAGCCGCCACAATGACGAGTCCCGGCCAGGTGTAAAGCGGACGATAGACCAGCAGCACCACCAGGAGGCCCGCCACGGCAGCCATATAAAGCGCCGGCAACACCGGATAGCCGAACGCCTTTACCGGTCGGGGAAGGTCCGGACGAGTACGACGGAGCCGGAAGAGAGCGAGCGTGGTCAGAAAGTAGAAGACCAGCGCCGCGAAGATCACGTAATCGAGAAGCTGGCCGTAAGTGCCGCTGATACAGAGCACCGACGCCCAGAATGCCTGAGCGATCAGGCCGAACACAGGCGTCCGGTAGACCGGGTGCAGTCGGCCGGCCTTGTCGAAGAACAGCTGGTCCCGCGCCATGGCATAGTAGACCCTGGGCCCCGACAGGATCAGGCCATTGTTGCACCCGAAGGTGGAGAGGAGAATGGCCACGGCCATGATCGTGGCGGCCCCGGCACCCAAGGCTACCTCGATTGCGGCGGTGCCGACCCGGTCCTGCGCCGCGTACTGGATCCCTCGAGCCAGCGCATCGGCGCCGTTCGGATCGCCGTAGAAGGGGAGAATGTTCAAGTACGCCACATTCGCCAGAATGTAGAGCGCACAGACCATTCCCGTGCCGAGAGCCAGGGCTCGCGGCAGGTTCTTCGTCGGATCCCGGACCTCGGCAGCCGCAAAGGTCACGTTGTTCCAGGCGTCGGCCGAGAAAAGGGACCCGACCATTGCCGCGCCGATCACCGGTAAGACCGCCAGAGTCCAGTCGCCGGTTCCCCAGAAGGTGGAAAAGTTGGCCGCAGCAACATCGGGCCGTCGGAAGAGCGTGAGCCCCAGGAGCACCAGGGCAGCCAGGGCACCGATCTTCGCAACGCTGAAGACGGTCTGGATGGCTGCACCCAGGGTAACGCCCCGGATGTTGAGGGCCGTGAGCACCGCGATCATGACGATTGCGACTACTCGCTGGGGAGAGAGGCCGAGCTGGATCGCGTCGGCTGAACCGGGGAGATGAACCTGCCCGAGCGAAAGAAAGACGTCCGGGGTGACGCCGGGCACCAGCACGCTCAGGAAGCGGCCGAACGCAACCGCGACGGCCGCGATAGTCCCGGTCTGGATCACCATGAAGAGGGTCCAGCCGTAGAGAAACCCTGCGGCCGGAGAGAGTCCCTCGCGGAGGAAGACGTACTGCCCCCCGGCCCGGGGCATCATGGCCGCCAGCTCGGCGTAGGCCAGGGCGCCGGTGACGGTCATTGCGCCGGTGATCACCCAGATCAGCAGCAGCGCCCCAGGCCCCCACGACGAGACCTGTCGGGAGATGTCGGCCGACACGATGAAGATCCCCGAGCCGATCATCGATCCGACAACCAGGGAGATCGCAGCCAGGGGACCTATGCCCCGGATGAACTCGGAGGGGGCGGAGGTGTGAGGCGGAGCCTTGGCTGGTGCGACCATGGAGAGTTCCCGCTTTAGTGGGAGCTTATGGGGCGATCCTTCGCCGCGCTCAGGATGAGAGGGGTTTGGGTTTCTTCTCTTCCTCCAAGCGCGGCCTGTCTTCCACCGCCTTCACCGCCTCTTCCACCACCGCCTGCCCCGCAGCGGCCAACCCCTTCATGACTTTCGCCGCGCTATCCATCAGCCCCATGGTGCCGGTTATCGCCTGAATCGGCAGCTTGCCTGCCCGCATGGTGTTTTCGACGGTGGCGGTGATTTTGGAAAGCAGCCCGTCGGGTTGAGAGCGCTCGGCGTACTTGCTGTCCAGGAATTCGACGAAATCGAGGATCTGGTATCCTCGCTCATCGCTGGCGGCATCCAGGAGGCGGATGATGCGTTGCTTGAGGAGATCGTTCATAGGGATTCGACTCCTGACTACTCCACCACTCTGGAGACCAACTCCACCACCGGCGTCGCCAGGAAGCGGGTCCGTGGAGCCTTGATGGTCACCCGCAGAATCATCTCCTGCAGCGCCTGGAGTGAGCGGAAATCGTTGGCCTGGGCCGGCGTCACCGTCACGTACACAAAGCCGGGCTCCGGTAGCGGTCCTCGGGTGAGCAGGTACGTCTGGCCCTTGGGCATCTCGGTGCGCAACTCGTCCGCGGTCTGCACCGCAATGAGCTCGAGGCGCCAGTCGACCGTCCGCCCAATGTATCGGGGCGGGTCGGCTCGAACCTCGGCCGCCGTGACTCTACCCAATGAAGCATCAGCGCCGGGCGCGAGATCGCTCTCCCGGACCCAGCCCTCGAGCTGAACGCGAACCCAGTCACCCGACCGGCCAACCACCCGGGCGGGAGCGCCGGTCTGCAGGGTGCCATACAGGCTTCCCGCCGGCGCCGCGAAGAGCGAGGTCTCTCGCGCCACCTGGCCTCGTTCGCTGTCGGCCGCGACCTTGTCCGGCGCCGTCGGCACCGCTGCCTGGGCCGGCAAGGCCCCCGACTCGACCGGCTCGGTCAAGTCCAGCGCTACGGATGCTTTGGGCTCGGGCTGAGCGCCCCGTGGGGCCGGAGGTCTGGAGACGGCGCTCTTGACCGCATTCCGGGGCACCCAGCCCGTTCGGCGCACCCGAGTCCAGGCGCCGCGCACCTCCGCGTTGCGCAGGAGGGTCCCGTTACGCACCCGGCCCACTATCTCACCGTTGGGCGTGGAGCGGATGTTCTCGCCGTTGGGCGCGGTCACGACCAGATCGAAGCCGTCGCGCGTCGTCTTCTCCGCTGCGCGGTTGAAGATCCAGCCTTCGACGACGACCTCGTGCCAGTCGCCCCGGGTTCGCTTCGGCTCCACCGATGTGCCGGCAGGCAGGGAGACGAGCGCTATGCCTTCCGGCTCCTTACGCAGCCGAGTGGCTGTCGAAATCTCCCTCACCTCCTGTGCGCTAAGATGGGGCGCAAAGAGCAGAAAGACCGCGACAGCGCAGGCTGGTAGCCGGCGCAGCCCGGGACTAGATTGCGGCGCGTAAATCACGATGGCGCATTGTAGAACACGCGGAGACCCATGTCAAACGGAAGCGCCCCCGGGGTGGTCCTGGTGGTCCTGGACGGCTGGGGTTACCGGCAGGAGCGTGAGGGCAATGCGATCGAGCTGGCATCCACCCCCACCTGGCAGCGGCTTTGGAAATCGTACCCCCGGACGCTGCTCGATGCCAGCGGGCTGGCCGTGGGCCTGCCCGAAGGCCAGATGGGGAACAGCGAGGTGGGTCATTTGAACCTGGGAGCCGGCAGGGTGGTGCCGCAGGACCTGGTCCGGATCTCACAGAATATCCAAAGCGGCGATTTCTACTCCCTGGAGCCGCTGGTGCAGCTTTGCGCCAGCCTGCGCCAGACCGGCGGCACCCTCCATCTTGTCGGCCTCCTCGGCCCCGGCGGAGTGCACGCACTGGACCGCCATCTCCTGGCCTGCGTCGAGCTCGGCATCCGGCACAAGGTCCAATCCATCGCCATCCATGGCTTCCTCGATGGCCGCGACTCCGCCCCCACACTGGGCGCAGAAGTGGTGCGCACCCTGCTGATGGACATGCGCCGGATTGCGGGAACCAGGGTGGACATCGCGACACTCACCGGACGCTACTACGGCATGGATCGAGACCGCCGTTGGGAGCGGACCCAGCTGGCCTATGAGGCCATGGTCCATGGCCGCGGTACCCCGGTCGAACATCCGGTGATGGCGGTCCTGGCGGCATACCAGCGGGGCGAGACCGACGAGTTTATCCATCCTCTGGTGCATTTCCGCAATGGTGCGCCGGTGGGGACCATGCGGGACGGGGATGGCGTGTTCTTTTTCAATTACCGAAGCGACCGGATGCGGCAGATCGTGGCCGCGCTCGCGGTGCCGGGCTTCGAAGGCTTTGACGTACAGGACCGGCCAAAAATTTCCTGCGTTACGATGACACAGTACGACCAGACTTTCCCCATACCGCAGGCGTTTCCTCCATTCAGCCTCGCCCGCATCCTGGCCGAAGTGTTGGCGGAGAAGAGCCGCACCCAGTTCCGCACGGCGGAGACCGAGAAGTACCCTCATGTCACCTACTTCTTCAACGGTGGATATGAGCCCCCTTATCCTGGAGAGGAGCGTTGTCTGATCCCATCCCAACGGGTGGCCACCTACGATCTCGCGCCCGAAATGAGCGCCGCCGGCGTCACCGAGGTCCTTTGCCGCGCCATCGAAGCGAAGACCCACGACTTCCTGCTCTGCAACTACGCCAACGCGGATATGGTGGGTCACACCGGCGTGCTGCCCGCAGTGATCCGGGCAGTCGAAACGGTGGATCAGTGCCTCGGCCGGGTACTCCAGAGTGCGGAGAAAGCGGGCTCCAGCGTCCTCATCACCGCGGACCATGGGAACTGTGAGATGATGCTCGATCCCGTCACCGGTGGCGTTCATACCGCGCACACGATGAACCCGGTTCCGTTCGTAGCCGTTCGATCGAACGCGGTATCCCTCCGGGCCGGCGGCTCGCTGCGCGATGTCGCCCCCACGGTGCTGAATCTCATGGGAATAGAGCCCCCGGCAGAGATGACCGGCCGCGATCTGCGGGAGTGCGATTAATGGCCGGTCTGCGGCGTTGGTCTCTCGCGTTGCTCGGTACGGGGATACCGGTCTTCTACAGCCTGGCGGTTCCCCTCACAGCCCAGGTGGGCCACCGCCCTGAGTCTTCGCCCTTTCGGGACATCCGGAAGGGGCACACCTTCACCGTTACGGGCGGATACTTCGGTGGCAGCGGCGGGCAGTTCAACATCGGACCCCATCGGGGTGAGGTATTCGGCGCGCGCTACGACATCCGCTCCGCCAGCACGCTCCAGATCGGCCTGGCCGTGGCTCGGAGCAATCTGGACCGGTTCATCGTGGATCCGTTCGTGCGGCTGGCAAACCGCCGGAGCGGCCCCGTCCGGCAGTCGGTCACGTTTGCCGAGCTCAACCTTCAGTTCAACCTGAGCGGGGGCAAGAGCTGGCACCGTCTGGCCCCGTTCGTCGGCGCAGGAGTGGGGCTGGCCTTCGGAAGCTCAACGCCGGCCGATACCAGCCGGTACAAGTTCGGCCGAAAGTTCTACCTTGCTCCGACCTTGGGCTTTCGCTTCTTCATCACCGATCGGCTCCACCTGAGAGGAGAGGCCCGGGCAGTCTTCTGGAAGCTGAACTATCCGACCACATTCCAGGCAGAGCCGACGGAGGAGCCGGGAATCCCGCCGAACTCCAACGCCGTAATCGTGGGGAACAAGGTGTCGGAGTGGACCGGCAGCCCGTGGCTTCAGGTGGGTCTGGGCTATTCGTTCTCACCGTGACGATGGCGACCTCCCTGACCCGGGTGGTAGCCTTCCACGCACTCCACCGCTATTACCGCCCGGAGTGGAGCCAGTCGCGCAACCGTGAGGCATTCGGCTCCCTGGCAGATCCGCCAGGCCACGCTCACGATTATCAATGCGCTGTGACCGTAGGTGGGAGCGTTGGCGAGACGGGCATGGTGATCGATCTCGGCCTGCTGGACCGAATTCTCCACGACGAA
>JBDTUV010000182.1:0-5717 GCA_040007575.1 Gemmatimonadales bacterium | reverse complement strand
CGGCATGCCAGGACCCAGAGATCCAGCGGTGGATACCCGTGCCCGTCCCCCACCACTCGATCTGAGCACCCAGAGGTGCCGCCGCCTCCCGCACCATGGCCTCGATCTCAGCCAGGCTCGTGTGCCCGTACACCTCCGGTTCCCGCTGCCCCAGCAGGTTGAGATTGGGGCCGTTGAGCACCGCGATCCGCATTCAGCGCTTCAGGTTCTGCAACCAGGACTGGAACTCGTCCAAATCATCCTTGCCGGGCTCGGCGCGCTGCCGCAGGGGAGTCGATCCTTCCTTGTCCGACCCGAAGAAATCGTCGAACGACACGGCCCCGTCCGACTTCTGGTCTGCCGCCGGCACCGCGGGGCGAACCGCCAGCTTGTCGTCGCCCGCCAGGGAGCTGAGGGAGCCCCCATCATGAGGCGCACGGCTGGGGGAGGTCCCACCGACCGGAGGCGCCGTCTCAGCCCCGACAAAGCCTGCTTCAGCCGGAGGACGAGCCGCAATGAGGGAGTGGAAGAAGGAAGCCACCGACCGCCCCTTGGTCTTGCTGGCGAGATACGATGGTCGGCTAGCCGGTGCCCCGATTACCTGCTCTTCCTCTTCTGCTGCGCTCTTCGCGACTACCGGCGCCGGCTCGGCGCTGGTCCTCGACGCATTTTCGTGAATGTTCGGGGCCGCCGCGGGCGACGGCGTGGGCGGTGACCGCCGCGGCGGAGCGCTCAGGCGATCTGCCATCTCCTTGAAGTCTTCTGACGCATCCTCTACCCGAAACTCCGTGTTTCCCGAGACCTCCAGCACCACCTCTTCACTGGTCTCGACACCAATGCCGCCGATGGCCTCCAGCGGCGGCTCGAACTCCGCGCTGATCAATCCCGCCATAGGCTTTACTGCTTCGCCGGGGGACGGTTCCCCAGGCTCCGGCGCGGATGCGGACGACTCGACTGGCTCGGCGGCCTGGCTGACTTGCCGTGCGGCCTCCAGGCGGCGGGCCATCTCCGCAGCGGCCTGGCTCAAATCCAGGGCTGCGACATCCACCGGAAGCGGGTCCGCCGCAGCCGCCTCCGGCTCGCTGGCGGCCGCTCCCTGCTCGGAACTGTCGTCGGTGGGCTCCGGGGCGAGGTCAATGACCTCGAGCGTGGGCGCGGATGCCATTGCGGCCTCCGGCTCGGCCGGGGCCTCCTTCTCCTTTGCCTCCAGCCGCCGCAACTGCTCGCGTGCCTCGTCGTTGCTCCGGTCTACCGCGACCAGACGACGCAGCCAGGTCTGGGCTTCACCGAATCGTTCCAGACGCTCGTTGATGTCAGCCAGAGATTTGAGAGCGATGACGTTCTCGTCGTCGAGTCGAAGAACGTGGGCGAACGCCGCTTCGGCGGCGGGCAGATCACCCAGATCCTGGTGACAGCGACCCAGCACGATACTGGCTGGGATGTAGTTGGGGTGGAGCTCTAACCCGGCCGTCAGCAGCTCGAGGGCTCGAGCAACATCTCCATTCTTGCGGTGCACTTCCGCCAGGGGCGCGAAAGTAAGTCCGTGCGGGTTCTCGGCGTACCGGCGCTCTAGTTTTTCGATTTCGCTGGTGGCCATCGGATCCGGTATTCGAGGTCAGAATCGCCTTGGGAGAAAACGGCTTAGGCACTCCGGGGGAGTAGGGTGAGAGTAGCGGGCGACCCCCGGCGTGTCAACTGCTAACCAGAATAGCGCCTTGAGGTTCTGTGCCGGCGCGCTTAAGCTTCTGGCTCTTCAGAATACCCCCGGGTCGGAGCCCCGAATCAACTATGATGCAAGCCTTTCGTAATGCGGCCAAGCCCATCATGGTGGTGGTCGCAATCACATTCTTTGCCTGGCTGGTTCTGGACCTCAGCGGCATCACCGGTGGCACGGGATTGCTTACCAGCACCTCCGTGGGCAAGGTGAACGGTCGGAGTATCGATGCCCGCACCTACCAGACCATCGTGCAGCAGTCCGTCGATACCCGGCAACAGCAGACTTCAGGTACCCTCAGCCTGGAAGATCACAAGCAGGTTCGGGACCAGGTCTGGGACCAGATCATCCAGAACAGCGTCCTGGACGCCGAGTACCGCCGTCGTGGCATCAGGGTGAGCCAGGACGAGATCGTTCAGGCCATCCGGAACTCGCCCCTGGCCGAATTCCAGCATGTCCCGGATTTCCAGACCGACAGCCAGTTCGATCTGAGCAAATACCAGCGCTGGCTGACCTCGAGTGTGGCGCAGCAGTACCTCCCCAGCCTGGAAGCGCAGTATCGCGGGGAGCTGCAGAGGGCCAAGCTGCTTCGCGTCGTCACCGCAGACGTGTACCTGCCCGATGCCGCGCTCTGGGAGCAGTATCGGGATGAGAACGAGACCGTCAAAATCGGTCTGACCGCCATCATCCCACGGAACGCCGTGCCCGACTCAGCTGTTAAGCTGAGCGATGCAGAAGTCGCGGCGTACTATAAGGCGCACCCGGACGATTTCAAGCAGCAGCGGACGGCGTATCTCAGCTACGTGGCCCTGCCCCGGCTGACCACTGCGGCCGACACGGCGGCTACCCTGGCACGGGCGGATTCGGCGCGCCACGAGATCCTGGGCGGCGCCCCATTTGCCGACGTTGCCGTGCGGGAGTCAGCCGACAGCGCTACCGCCGCAAAGGGTGGCGACCTGGGAGAGTGGACCAAGGGGAGCATGGATCCGGCGTTTGACTCGGCGGCATTCGCTCTTCCGCTGAAGACAGTCTCGAATCCGGTCCGCTCCGCGTTTGGGTTCCATCTGATCGAGATCACCCGCCGGGCGGGTAAGAAGGCCAAGGGTCGCCACATCCTCTTTCCCATCGAGGTGACCGGCAGCCATCGTGACCAGCTCGATGCGCAGGCCGACAGCCTCGAGAGCCTGGGAGCGGACCGGAACGATCCCGCGGCGCTCGACACCGTCGCTCGCGCCCTGAAGCTCACCGTCCGAAAGTCGAACCCGGTCCCGGATGGGACGAAGGTGCAGCTGGGGCAGTTTGTCGTGCCCGACGCGGGAGTCTGGGCGTTCGAGGCCAAGTCCGGTGCTACCAGCCCAGTTATCGAGACTCCCTTGGCATACTACCTCTTCCGGCTGGACAGTCTGCACCCCGCCGGACTCCCTACGCTCGCCGAGATCCGCCCGGCTGTCGAGCACGCAGCCCGCGAAGCCAAGAAATGGGATGTGGCCCGGACGCTCGCAAAGGACTACCTCAAGCGCGTGAACGCGGGGAGCACCATGGCACAGGCGGCAACCGCCATGAAGCTCGCTCACCGGGAGTTCGGTCCCTTCAGCCGGGTCAATCCTCCGTTGACCAGCGCGCTCGTGGTGGGCACGGCGTTTGGACTCAATGCCGGCCAGCGGAGCGGCATTCTGGACACGAAGGACGGGATCTACGTCCTGGAAGCCGTCAGCCACACGAAGGCGGATTCCACCAAATTCGTGAAGGAGCTCGACGAGTACCGCGCACGTGCGATCAGCGCGGCAAGGCAGGAACGAGTCCGGAGCTACCTCAACGCTCTGCGAGGCACCGCCAAGATCGTCGACAATCGGGACAAGGTTTTGCAGGCCGGACAGGCGGCAGGCCAGGGGTCACCGCTGTAAGGACGGTAAGGCGGTAGGCGAAGAGGCGGTAGGCGAAGAGGCGGTAGGCGAAGAGGCGGTAAGCTCAGGAGGCGGTAGGCTGGGCGATGGTAGGGGACACATGGCTCTACCGCTGCTTGGCCTTTCGCCTCTTTTTCCTACCGCTCTACCGCCCTACTGCGACAGCCGCTTGGGCTCGCCTGACTGAGGGGCGGGCGGCTGTACTGCCTCCGCCTGGCGCGGCGGCAGGTTTCCGCGCTGCTCGTCGTTATTCATGATGGCGTCTTGAGTGTCCGAGATACTGCGCTTGAACTCCCGGATCCCCTTCCCGATAGACGAGCCGACCTCCGGCAGGCGCTTGGCCCCGAAGAGGAGCAGCACGACCAGCAGGATGACCATGATCTCGGTGAAACCGAGGTTACCCACAGAGACCTCCTAGAAAAGCGAACGCGCGATCAGGTACGCCACAAGGACCCCGATCAGGCTGAGGAGAGACACGTGGAGCCCGACCGGCCCCAGGGTGAAGGATATCACCAGAAGATCGGCGGAGACAGGGCCGAAGTTGGCGGTCCAGGTACTGGTGAAGAAAGTCCGGGCGGCGCTATCGGGCAGAGTCTGGCGAACCAGAGAGTTCAACGCGCCACCCGCTACGAACCCGGCAATGAGGACGCCCAGGTAAAACCCGGGCCGGCGTGGGCCGCTCGGCATCAGCGCCTGCGATCGATGACATAGGTGATGCTGGCTCGCAGTGCTTCACGCGCAGCGGACGGCGGCAGGAGGTCGAGCTCTCCTTCGGCGAGCTGGGCCAGGCGCAGCGCCCGCTCCCGGGCGTATTCGAGCCCACCTGCACGGCTGACTGTCATAATGACCTCGGCAATTTGAGAATCGCTGGGCTCCGGTGTCTGAAGCAGCCGGGAAACCCCACGACGTTCCACACTTTCCATTCTGGGCAGTGCAGCGATAAGCGGCAGCGTGACCTTGTGCTCCCGCAGGTCCGAGCCGAACGGCTTGCCGGTCACCGAGGCGTCTTCGGTGTAGTCGAGCAGATCGTCCACGATCTGGAAGGCCATTCCCAGTGCAGCCCCGAAGCGCCGGAGCGCTGCTCGCTCCTCCACCGCTGCCCGAAGGGCGCCGATCTCACAGGCACCCGCCACCAGCGAGGCCGTCTTGGCCTGAATCAGGAGATCGTACTGCTCCTCGGAGAACTCGAGGGGATCGTGGGCCAGGAGCTGCCGCATCTCTCCCACGGTCATGTCGTTGGTCACCCGGCTCAGTACCCGCAGCGGCTCCAGGTCATCCAGCCGCACCAGCTCGATCACAGCACGCGAGTACAGATAGTCGCCCATGATCACCGAGATCTGGTGACTGAACAGCGAGTTGATCGTGGGCATCCCGCGCCGCAGGACCGAATGGTCGACCGAGTCGTCGTGGACCAGGGTGGCCAGGTGGATCAGCTCGACTACCGCCGCCAGAGCGGTAGCGCGCGGATCGTGACCGCCGGTGGCCTCTTCCGCGAGCAGGAGCAGCGTCGGGCGGAACATCTTGCCCTGCATCTGAAACAGATGCGAGTTGACCTCGCTGATCAGACCGAAATCGGCCTCCACGATGCGGCGGAGCTCCTGCTGCACCCGTTCCAGCCGAGGCCGCACCCCCCGTTGCAGATCGTCCAGCGTGACCGGGGCTGTCTGAAAGCTCATTGCCGCCGTCCCGCGGACAGCTTCTGTACCCGCTTGCTCAAGTCCATGAAGCTGATATCAACGACCAGCGCCCGCTCGTAGCTCGCGATGGCGTCCGCCTGCTTGCCCAGTGCCTCCGAGGCGCGTCCCATCCAGTAGAGCAAGCCGATCTTCGCTTCATCGCTACCGGGCAAGCTCTCTACTGCGCGCTTCAGCACCGATTCACAGGCGGCGAACTGCCCCTTTTCGAAGAAAGCTGTGCCCAGCGCTTCCGAGGTGCGGAGCCGTCCTTCAGTGGCCTTGAGAGCCTTCTGGAACTCCCCGATGGCTTCGTCCAGCAGCCCCATCTCCTTAAACGCGACGCCCAGATCGTAGTGAGCTTCATAATCTTCGGAATCGATATTCTGATCGATCCCGCGCTTGAACTGCTCCAGGATCTCGTGGAACTCGCGCTGCTCATCCTGG
>JBDTUV010000181.1:0-5741 GCA_040007575.1 Gemmatimonadales bacterium | reverse complement strand
CCGCGCGCACCGGTGGCGTTGCCCGGCCGAACAGCCCACCGGCTGTGTAGTACTTGACCAGATCGCGAACGGACAGGAGTGGGGTCATTGGTTCAAGCATTCAAAAGCTGAAGAACAACTGGCCACGGATGGTCACGGATCGTTCCTCCCCGGCCTGAGGCTCTCCCGCAAGGCGAAGACCAAGTTTGTTAGTCAACGGCACACCACCATATCCCAATAGGTGTGCAGTTAAACAAGATTTTCCCTGGTCCGGGCTGGATGGGAGCATCTCGGTCCGCGGAGCAATCCGTTCCATCCGTGTTCATCCGTGGCTGCTTTTGGTCGGCTCTTCTGCGAGCCAACAGCGCATCCGGTGCCCCGGCTCGACCGGAAGAAGCGGCGGCTCGGTCTCACTCCGGTCGAACGCCTGGGGACACCGGGGACGAAAGCGGCATCCGGTGGGCCATGCGGCGGGAGCCGGCACGCTGCCGCGGATCGGATTGAGCCGCTTGAGCGGGCCCGTGATCCGGGGGACCGAAGCGAATAGTCCCTGGGTATACGGATGGGAGGGGTTGGCGAACAGCCGTGGGGTATTTGCCTCCTCGACGATCTGCCCGGCGTACATCACCGCCACCCGGTCAGCCCGGCCCGCGACGATGCCGAGATCATGGGTAATGAGGAGCACCGCCATGCCTCGCCTGGCCCGCAGGCTGTCGAGAACTTCCAGGATCTGTGCCTGCACCGTGACGTCGAGCGCTGTGGTCGGCTCGTCGGCCACCAGAATCTCCGGTTCGGCCGCCAGCGCGATGGCGATCATCACCCGCTGGCGCATGCCGCCGCTGAGCTGATGGGGATAGGCCTTGAGCCGTTCCGCCGGATCGGGAATGCCGACCTCCTGGAGTAGCTGAAGCGCACGCTGGCGGGCCTCGGCCGAAGACACCTTGAAGTGCGCCAGAATGCCCTCGACGATCTGGGCACCCACGGTGAACACCGGGTTGAGGCTTGTCATCGGGTCCTGAAAAATCATCCCGATGCGGCGCCCCCGGATTCGCCGCAACGCTTCTCCCTTGAGTGCCAGGACATCGGTGTCGCCCAGCCGGATGACGCTGCCGGATTCGATTCGCCCCGGCGAGGGAATGAGCTGAAGCAGTGCCAGGCTGGTGAGGCTCTTGCCGCAGCCCGACTCGCCCACCAGCGCCAGCATCTCGCCGCGCTCCAGCGAGAAGCTGACTCCGTCCACCGGATAGAACCGGCTATGGCCGGCACCGGGGAACGAGACCCGCAGATTGGCTACCTCGAGCACTTTGCTCATGCGCTTCGGGGATCGACGGCGTCGCGCAAGGCGTCGCCGAACAGGTTGGCGGAGAGTACGGTGATCACGATCGCGAGCCCCGGGAAGATGCCGGCCCACGGTGCGCTCACCATGACCTCCCGGGAGTCCAGGATCATGCCCCCCCAGGATGGAGTCGGCGGCTGGATGCCGAGGCCGAGAAAGGAGAGCCCGGCCTCGAGCAGGATCACGTCACCAACGCCCAGTGTCGCTGCCACCAGCAGCGGTCCGAGCGCGTTCGGGAGCAGGTGCCGAAAGATAATCCGCCGCCGCCGTGCACCGAGCGCCTCGGCGGCCTGGACGTAGCCTTCCTCCCGTATGCGCAGGACCTCCCCCCGCACCAGCCTGCTGGTGGCAAACCACCCGGTCGCCCCGATGATCAGGACCAGCGCGAGCACCGGCACCCGCTCCCATACCGCCAGCACCAGCAGCAGAATAAAGAGACGGGGGATGGCAAGGGCGCCGTCGACCAGCCGCATGAGCGCCGCATCGATCGCGCCTCCCCAATAGCCCGACACGATGCCCACTGTCGCGCCGAGGGTGACGGAGAGCGTTACCGCGAGAACCGACACGCCCAGGGAGATGCGAGCGCCAGTCACGACCCGGGCCAGCACGTCGCGGCTGAGCTGATCGGTGCCGAACGGATGGCCCAGCCCCGGTGGAAGGCCGCCGGCTAGTATGTCGGGCTGGGCCAGTGGATCGGGCAGAAGCCAGGGGCCGACGAGGGCGGCGACAGCCACGATGAGTAACAGCAGGGCCCCGGTACGGCCGCGAGGATTCCGCCAGGCGCCTCGCAGGATCTCGAGAATCGCCGTCACCCGAGCCGCACCCGGGGATCCAGGAGCGCGTAGGTCACGTCCGTGAGAAAGCCGCCCACAACCACCAGTGCGGCCACCAGCAGCGAGGCTCCCATCAGCAACGGATAGTCTCTGCTCCCTACGGCGCCTGCCGCGAGCGATCCCAACCCCGGCCAGGCAAACACGGCCTCGACGAACACTGACCCGGTTACTAGGATCGGAAGCCAGAGACCGAAGAGGGTGATGACGGGAAAGAGCGCGTTCCGCCAGGCATGCCGCCAGGTGACCACCCGCTCGGGCAACCCCTTGGCTCGCGCCGTGACGATATAAGGAAGGTGCAGCACCTCGAGCATCGCTGCCCGCTGGTAGCGCATCGTGGCCGCGATGCTCACTACGGAGAGCGTCAGGACGGGAAGCACGAGATGTCGGAGAACGTCGCCCGCGCGTTCGAGAACGCCGGCATCGGAGCTGAGCAACGGGTCCTGCATTCCCGCCGCCGGTAGCAGCCGCCATTCGACGCCCACTAGCCAGGCGAGCACGAGGCCAAGCCAGAAGGAAGGCATGGCATATCCGGTGAGCGAGAGCGTGGTAAGCCACCGGTCTTCTCTTCGGCCCCGGCGTACCGCTTGCCGGACGCCAAGCCAGAGCCCTACGGTAAAGTTGAGCAGCAGGACGCTGCCGCCCAGAAGGATGGTGGCCGGCAGCCGCTCGACCAGCAACGCGGTGACCGGCCGGCCATACTCGATCGAGACTCCGAGATCGCCCCGAGCCAATCCGCCGGCGAAGGCAAGCAGCTGTTTGCCCACCGGCTGATCCAGTCCGTAGCGAGCTCGGAGGACTTCAGCTTCCTTCTGGCTGATCGGCCGGTCCGCGCTCAACCGGAACAGTGGGTCCCCGGGCGCCGCGCGCATCAGCAGGAAGAGGAGGGCGATGGCTACCGCCAGGGTGGCGACCGCCTGGAGCGCCCGCCGGAGCAGCCACCTACTCACTCTACCTGCTCCGGCCGGCTGCCGGGACCGGACTCACCGACCATTTTCGAAGGGACAGCCACGCGGACTGGGGAGTGATAGTCACGCCCCTGAATCGGCGGTTCACCGCGTACATGAAGGCGGGGGCGTACAGAAATGTCGCGGCCGCATCCTCTTCGATCCTTCTCAGAGCCTCGATCCACTTCTCACCCGGATCTCCCCGTCCGCCAATCGCCTGCTCCATGAGCGAATCCAGGCCGCGATCGCAGTATCCCGCGACGTTGTTGCCTCCGGTGCAGGCCCAGCCCTGAGTCAGCCCCGATGGAGAGGGGTCCTGGCTTACCGATGAGAAATCGACATCGAAGTCTCCCGCCGCGCGCCGCTCGAGGTAGATGGGAAACTCGAGCTGCTGGATCTCGATCTGGATGCCGATCCGGCGAAGCTGCTCCTGAATCAGCAGCGCCATCTGTCGCCGGATTCCGCTGGTATTGGGGACGGAAAGCACCAGTCGGAGCGGGCGGCCGTCGCGGTCGAGCGTGCCATCGGCGTCGGAGTCACCCCAGCCGGTCGCAGCCAGCAGTCGCCGCGCTTCGCTCACGTTTGGCGCTTCCGCTCTAGGCGACCGGTGACGGATCCAGAGCAATTGGGACACCGGGCCGTAGGGCACCATCCCCTGAGAGCCGAATACCGCCTGCACCAGCTGGCGTCGGTCGAGGCCGAGCCTGATAGCCCGGCGCACCCGGCTATCCGCCAGGATAGGGTGGGGCCGCACCCGGTTCTTGGGATCGCGCTGGTTGAAGAGGAGATAGCCCATCGTAGAGGAGGGCACTGCAATCAGACGGACCGTGGTGTCGGCCGCCACCTGGTTTACCGAGGGCGGCGGAATGATATCCATGGCATCTGCCTGGCCACTCAGAAGCAGGTTGAGCCGGGCCGAAGGCTCGACCGCGGTGCGAAGGATGACCCGCTCGATCTTTGGCTTACCCAGGAAAAAATCGGGCACGGCCGCAAGCTCTACGAATTGACCCGGCACGCTGCGGACCCACCGGTACGGCCCGCTCCCAACCGGGCTGGCAGCGAAGCTTGACCGGCTCACCCAGTCCGGCGGAATGGAATCCAGCAGATGGGCCGGGATCGGAGCGACGTGATAGGTGGCGTCGTAGAACTGCTCCGCGTAGGGGCGCGCAAAGCGGAATACCACCCGGCTGTCCCCTTCGGCCGTCACCGAAGTGATCTGGCGGAGTAACTCCGACACCCGGGGCGCGAGGTCCGGATTCTTCGCGCGCTTGAATGTGAAGACCACGTCGCGGGCGGTAACTGGTGCCCCGTCGTGCCACCGGGCTCGAGGGTCGAGCTCGAAGACCAATGTGGTGGAATCGCGCCGGGTCCAGGAGCGCGCCAGTGCAGGCACGAAGTCGCGCTCGCCCACGGTGACCAGATTGGGCCCCAATTCCGCCAGCCGGAGGAACAGCTGGTCGGCGACGTCCTGATTGCCGATACTGTTTGCCGCCCCCTCCATCAAGGTCGGGACCGGGGTAGTGGCCTGTTGGCCGACGACGATGACAATCCCCGTAGCGTTGGCGTGCGTTGATTGCGCGCCTGCGCGACCGCTGCCCCAGGCGGTAAGGACGGCAACGAGGGCGAGTCGTGCCCTCCAGCGCGTCGCGGCGCTCACCGTGCCCACGTCCACTCGACCGAGCGGTAGTGAGGAACGTGAGACGTTGCCCGGTGCAGAGCCGGCTCGAGATCTGGCGCGGTATTCCACTCGCCGGGCCAGCGGGTCCCGGCGGCTCGGGTGATCGCCTCGGCTAACTCCCCGACTCGCAGCGGCGGGTCCAGGGTCTTCGTCGAGTCCCGAGATCCTTGCGGAGACTGGGCGATGATTGCACCTCGCGTGAGCCCGAGCACAAAGCTCTGGTTATCCTGCAGCAGGATAGACCCGTGCTGCAGCAGGGCGCCTCCCTGCCG
This sequence comes from Gemmatimonadales bacterium, assembly GCA_040007575.1. Lineage (GTDB taxonomy): Bacteria > Gemmatimonadota > Gemmatimonadetes > Gemmatimonadales > GWC2-71-9 > CAVVWJ01. The sequence goes on along the minus strand of JBDTUV010000181.1, from coordinate 699 downwards.
GAGCTGGGCGCTCCCGACGACCTTCCGTCTCCCAATCATGATTTCCCCTCCTGCCGGCTGGGAGAAGCAGGGTCCGGCGTCGAGAGCAGGCGTCTGGATCGAGGGCGCGAGAGAAGCTCGGACTCCGAGCCCCCGGAGCGCATCGGCTAGCATGCCATGGATCTCGAGGTAAGCCGCAGGAAGCGAGCCAAAGCGCGCACTGGGCGCCGCCACGGCATAGGTAAGCTCCTCGGCGTGCCACACCGCCCGGCCGCCGGTGGGCCGACGAACCGTATCGAGACCGAGATCCCGGATCCGTCCTGAATCGTAGCGCCGGGTGGCCGGCTCATGGCGGCCGAACGAGAGGCAGTGGGGGGCCCAGCGGTACAGCCGGAGCCAGCTCTCCCCCCAGTGCTGGGCCCGTTCGAGCAGGGCATGGTCAATGGCCATGTTGGTCCAGCCGGGGCGGGGGGTCTCATCTACCCACAAATTCCAGACGGCAAGCGGGGCAGCGAGGCAGCGGGGCAGTAAAGCACCCCGATCAAGGTGAGATCCTTCGCTGCGCTCAGGATGACAGCCTTGCGCTGCCGTCCCGCCGCCCCGCTGCCCCGCCGCCCCGCTATCCATACGCCTCGACCGGCGGACAGCTGCACATCAGGTTCCGGTCCCCGAAGGCGCTGTCGATCCGGCCTACCGTCGGCCACACCTTGTACGCCCGCA